>CAJFFD010000007.1 GCA_904373255.1 uncultured Clostridia bacterium
CCCTTAGCAGGGGAATTTTATAATTGTCTATATATACTATATATTGAAAATATAGTATATGATAATCATATATATTGTATAAATAATTACGATATAAATTGTCTATTGTCTAAAAATTGTCTATTTTAGGAGTAAAAAAATTTAGTTTTCCGCAAACAGAGCATGTTCGATACGCGAAATCGCATCGGCCGTCAATAGATCGTCTGCGGTCGCATAGTGTTCGGCGGTAACCTTGTAGGAAGAATGCCCCATCATTCGGTAGGTAGTATCGAGGTCAACTTTCAAACGCTTGCAGGCATTGGCGAACGCGTCGCGCAGTTTGTGAAAAGTCGTTTCTTTCAGAGAATGGTCGGCAAGGAATTTCGAAAAGGCATTGGAGATCGTGTTCGGCTGAATATTGGATCCGTTTCGATTACAGCAAAGGAAAGGACTCGCTATGCCGTTGTCCGTTTTATAGCGATGCAGCTCTTCAAACAGGGCGGCGGATATGATGAAGCTGCGGCGGCGGTTTTCTGTTTTCTGCGTTTTGATGATCGAGCGCCCGTTTACTGTTATCAGCGCTCGTTCGAGGCTCAATCGGAAAGAGCCGTCTTTTGTACGCTGTATATCGGTTTCTTGAAGTACGCAGACTTCTTCGCGGGTAGCGGAAAAGAGACAGGCACACAATACGGGCGTATAGAGCTTTGAATTTTCCGCACGCAAAGCGGAAAAGAGAGTGCGGATATCGTCGAAGTCGTAGGCAGGAATCCTTTTCGGTCGGTAGGTGGGAACGTCAACGAACTCCATCGGGTTCTCCCGCATCCAACGCTTTTTCCGCGCGTAGTTGAAAGACGCGCTCATCAGCTTCCGCAACTCTGCACAGGTGGCAGGGGAATCAAGCCGCATATCAATAATTTTTTGACAGATGCGCTCATTGATTTTTTGCAGGGGAAGATGATCAAGGTATTCGGCTATATAGGAATGGTAAAGATCGTACTTTTCCAAAGTGCGAGGGGAAACATCCTTTTTGATAAGGCTGCCGCGCCATTCCTTGAAAAGCCGTACAAACGTGATAGTTTCTTTGGTAAAGGTTTCACCTTCCAACCGCGCCCGCTCCTGGGCCTCCCATAGCTGGGCAGCTTTACGAGAGGGGAAGCCGCTTTTGTACGGGCGCTTCATCCGGCCGAAGCAATCTTTAACATAAAACCGAACGGCGTAGTTTTTACCCTTTTCAAGTTCAATAATCATATCGCGTTATTCCTCGGAGCCGTTCGGCTCCTTTTTTTCGATTTCCAAAAGCTCTTTGTTCTGAGCGTTCAGCGGGGAGATGGCATTCTGCCCGATTCGTTGTTCGATATCGCGGCGTGCGTTCTTTGCGACCGCGCCGCCGGAGCGCGCCACTTGTTTATGTTCGGGCATGGTAGAAGGTTTTTCCTTTTTGGATATGGCGGTAGTCGTGACCTCTGCAAGCATATTCAGGACAAGCTCGATATCCGTCATATTGTCGCGCAGGCTTTCTTTTTTCAAACCTTTATACGCTTTATATTCCTGCACAGTCATGCCGCTCCACGCCTTTGTCATCTCGTTTGTGAGAATTGCATAGCCTTTGTCTTTTGTTACTCCGCGCTCTTTCCATTCATCGGTCAGCTTTTTGCGCATTTCGATAGATTGCAGCCGTTGATTGATCCAGCCGTCGGTATATCCTTTGGCTCGGTAATACTCGGCACCCCGCATAATAGCCTTTTCGGGATCGGCGATTTCGTCGAGCCGTTCGCTCCCGACGCGCGCAAGCCACTGTTTGAAAGGCTCCGCTTTGGGGGAGGGGATGCTCTGTATTATACGAAGGATGCCGCGGGTTGTGGCTGCTTGGATTTTGCGGCGTTTGCCATCCATTCCCGTCATTTCAACCGGGGTACAAATTGTACCCCAGTTCGCTGACAGTTCAGAATCGCGCGAGCGCATCTTTTTTATGTATTGTTTTGGGTCGGCGCTGTCCGTCAGAATGGCGACCACATCGACGACGGAAAAATACCACTCTTCATTCTCCGCGTCCCAATGTGTACGGACGGTCTTATCATTGAATAATTGTAATTTGTCGGTCATAGATATATCCCTTAATAATCAAATGTGATTTGAATTTCATCAGCTTCGCGGATAGCTTTATAAAGTGCTGCTGTTGCAAGGCAATCGTCTAATCCTCTATGAGAGGGTAGGGGTAATTCAAGTTTTTCACATAATGTTTGGAGTTTATAATTTTTCATGTGTGGGAAAACCGTTCTCGATAGAGGTAATGTATCCAGGTAATCATTGTGAAAGTATCGTCCATAGTGTTCATCTAATACTCGATTCAAAAATTTTAAGTCGAAGTTTTCTATGTTATGGCCAACGAGAACATCTTCTCCAATAAATTCAGCAAATTTTGAAATCGCTTTTTCAATTGGAATACCTTTTTCCTGTATAATTTCGTTTGAAATACCTGTTATAGAAATAATTTCATCAGTAAGAGGGGCTGAGGGAATGCAAAGGTAGGAAAAGAAAGAAACTTGCTCATCATTACGATACTTTATTGCGGATATTTCTATAATGTCATCAATATTTCGATCAAGTCCCGTTGTTTCTATATCAATTACAGAATAATCTTTTCTAAAAAGTGTTGCATGACCTAAACGGTGGGGATTCGCAAGTCGTTTTTGTTCGCGAGCCTCTCTTTCTGCTTTTTCAGCTTGTTCTTTTTTTAGTTTTACATTCCAGGAAGTTGTTATTCCAAGAAGTATAAAGGAGAAAATCAAAAATATACCTGTAACAAAGCTAATGCCGCTTGTTGCAAAAATAACAATTATAATAAAAACAAAAACATACGGAATAACGCTGACCAGAATTTGCGCCCAACGTGGCAAATTTGAAAACCAATTCATAGTAACCCCTTTAACTTATAGTATTCGACGGCTTCGGAAAGTTCCCAAAGCTCTATGTCAAGCCGATCGGCGATGTCGTAATCGTCAACGCCTTCGGCAATGGCTGTTTTCAATTCGCAAAGCGGTACGGTCAAGCGGATGGCGCAGTTCTTTGCCTTCCGTTCCATCTTCATTACATTCCCGCGCCGCAGGCTATCGCAGCAGTAGGACAGAGGATACAAAGCCTTGTTCATAACGTGACCGAGTTCCTCCGCGAGCAGGCGTTTGCTTTCTCGCTCCGAGTCGATGCTTTGAAAGTCGATTGCAATTGCATCTGCAATGCAGCAGGCTTTTCTGTTTGTCATTTTGAAGTCGTAAACGGGAATTGCAATTTTATCAGCAATGCGTAGAAGTCCAAAAGTATTCAATTGTCACTCTCCCCCGGAAGTTTACTGATTCTTTTTGCTTTTCGTAAATTCAATGAAGCGGACGATATCGTCGATATCGGCTTGCGTCAGATTATCGGCGCCGCCGTGGAACGCCACGGCGACGTCTTTATATTTTTCGGGGATAACAATGCCGCCGCTCTCCTGCTGTGCAGGGGAGCTTTTTTCTTCTCTGCCGAGAAGGTAATCGACTGTTACATCAAAAAAGTCCGCAAGTTTTTGCAAACTGCCGTTATCAATTTTTACCTTCCCATTTTCCCAATATGAGTAATTGTTTTGTGATATCCCTATGAAGTCGGCTACTTCTTTTTGAGTTAAGCCTTTCGCTTTACGCAGGATTTTTAAGTTGTTCATATTAACTCCTAATCAATTAAGTTGATATTATTATAAATTATATTGATATTTTTTTCAATACTTTTGCAAAAATAATAAAATTTATTGATAAAATATTGATAAAATCCTTGACATTGATAATTTACGGTGATAAAATATCAGTGTAATTGATAAAGTGTAGGAGGGCGATATGCAATTCAAAGAATTAAGAAAACAGGTTGGTATTACTCAATCTGCTCTTGCGATTAGGTTGGGAGTTACACAAAGTACATTGGCAATGTGGGAAACTGGGAAAAGTCGTCCGCGATTGGTTGACCTTTCAAAGATTGCTTCGGTACTGAATGTTCCGGTCGAGCGGGTATTGGAATGCTTCACGTCGGAAACCAAAAAGGCAGAATAAAGGGCGAAAAAATGAAAGCTGTTTTAATATCCGTTCGACCAAAATGGTGTGAACTCATCGCAAGCGGAAAAAAGAGAATAGAGGTGCGGAAAACGCGCCCGAAGATTGAAACGCCGTTTACGGTGTATGTGTACATGACAAAACACAAGTGGATATTCAAACTTTTGCCTTTTCTTAAAAACAGATTTGCAAAAGTCATCGGCGAGTTTGTGTGCGACAAAATTGTAATTTTTGAAAAAAGCGAATTAGGGATAAGTTGTAAAGACTTTTTTGCGCTTGCGGAAAGTTGTGTAAGAGTAAAAGAGATGCGAAAGTATATAGGCAACAAAAAAATTGCTTACGGCTGGCACATCTCCGATTTGAAAATCTACGACAATCCGAAAGAGTTGGGAGAGTTTAGTTATCCTGCGGAACATGATTTTACCAAAAGAACAATAAAGGAGAGTCGTGAAATGGGATTTATTTGCCACGGCGCATATATTACACGCCCGCCGCAGTCATGGTGTTATGTGGAGGAGATATAAGTGGCCAGAGAATTTATCAAAGCCAAAGAAGGCGACTTGCAGCCCTGTCCTTTTTGCGGCGGTACCGATATTTATTACAGAAAATACGATCATGCTGCGGGCGTGCGTTGGGCAATCCTTTGCGCAAATTGCATGGCGGAAATCGATACGGGTTGCGCTCAAACGGCGGGACAGGCAAGGCAGCTTTGGAACAGAAGGGCAAAATAAAAGCCCCTGCTTTCACAGGGGAAAGGATATAAATTCAAATAGCATTTAGGAGGGTATTATGCAGGGGATCATCGATATGACGAAAGGGCAGGAAGCAACTTTATTGGAAGAACTTTTCGCCGGCGACGGGCGGCGGGCGCCGCGCCGTCAAAGGCAGGTGCCGGAAGGCGGCGGGAAAATCGAAGAGCTGCTCTCCATTTCCGAAGCGGCGAAGCGGTGCGGGGTATCGCGCCATCGGATTGACGCAGCCATCAACGGCGGAGAATTGGCGTTTTATCAGATCGGCGAACGGGCGCGCAAAATCAAGATATCGGATCTGCACCGCTGGCTGGAAGCGAAGCGCACGCGCATCGGCGGCACAGAAATAGACGATTAAGGGGGTGGTTATTATGCAGAAATGGAAAGTGTCGAGTAATGTCATCAATGGCAAAAAGTATTTTCGCCCTTACAGGCTCATCGATGAAAATGCTGTTGACCACAGCGGGAACCGCGAGTATGCAGGGCGCTATATGGAGAGAAAAGAGGACGCACAGCTCCTTGCAGACTGTCTGAACAAAGAGGATGAGCCGCTTTGCTGCTTCATAAAAGATTTATTCTGCGTGAAATGCGGAGACGATTACAAATACATAGCCGCGGATTACAGCGAAACGGCATTGTATGCGGCAATCAAGGGCAAGGATAACATCGATGTCGAAAGCATACAGCGGGTAGGACAGGTGGAAATCTATTTTGACGAGTGCGATTTGAAGAATGCGGAGGAGATATGATCGAACAAACAGCTTGGGCGGCGGCAGTTTGCGCAAAAGAAGGAACGATCGGGGAGATCCTCGATGTGACGGCGTTCGACCGATGGGCGGCGGAACTTATCGATATGGGCGATTATTGGTGGGACTGTTTTTGGCGTCAGATGGCTCTTATCAGGGGGTGAGTGCGCGGCGGTATGAACAAGGTGATACTGATCGGGCGACTGACGCGCGATCCCGAGTATTCGGCGACGGAAGATTGGACGCCGGTATGCACATTTACGCTTGCGGTGCCGCGCGAATATAAGGATGCGGAAGGGAAACGCCCCGCCGATTTTTTCCGCATCGTGGCATGGCGGGACTTGGCGGATACGGTACAAAAGCATTGCCATCGAGGGGACAGGCTTGCCGTATACGGAAGCGCTCAAATTTATACGCGCGAGAATGAGGACGGGGAAAAATTTACGCGGCTGAATATTGTTGCCGCGAAGATCTCTTTTTTAGGCAAGGCGGCGGGCGGCCCTCCGCAATTGGAACGGGCTTCTAAACCGAAGATGGAGCCGATAATGGAGCGCAGTCCGTTTGACGAGGTGTAGAATGAAAGTTAAAGTCGATACGGAAATAATCGGAAGGGAGTGCTATGTTATTTCCCGCAGCATCATGTCGGGGAGAATCGACGCGCAACCGGATAAAATAACGGGAATACTCGTTGATACCGACAGAAAAGTGTCGTTACGGCTATCCGATGGAAAGTGGATATCTGCGGACGCGGTATTTACGGAGAACGTTGAAGCCGAGATTTTGAAGTTCAGACAACGATATGCGGCGGCAGACCAAAACGCTGCCGAGCATTGATTTTGCAGTTAATTACAAAAAACGGAGGTATTATGGAAAACCAAATTTTTCAGCAGTTGATGCTCGACGATCCGAACGCTATGCTTTCGGACGAGCAAAAAGATTTCGTCATTACGCACAAGCAAATCGTAGCGTGCGGGAGCATGGCGGGGCAGTATCTTGTCGAGATGGCGTATAAGCTCAAGCATATGCGCGATGGGAAGCTGTACCGGGCGGCGGGTTTCGAGGAGTTCGGCGATTATGCCGAGCAGGCAATCGGGATCAAGGAGCGGCAGGCGTACAATTACATTTCCATTACGGAAAAGCTGCCGCAGGATTTTCTGATAAAAAACGCGGGTCTCGGCATTACAAAGCTGTCTATTTTAGCGGCGGCGGATAAAGAAGACCGCATTCAAGTCGTGGAGAGCGGGCAGGCGGAAAGCGCCAATGTCCGTGAATTACAGGAGTATATCAAAAAGCTGGAAGCAGAGCGCGACAATAAGACGGAACAGCTTTCCATGTTTCAAAAGGAAAAGGAGTCAGCGGAAAAAGCGAAGTTGGCGGCAGAGGCGGACGCGGCAAGTGCGCGTAAAAAGCTGGAAAGCGCCGAGAAAAGGGTAGAAACCTTAAAAAAGGCAAAAGAGCGGGCGGAACAGGAGGCGGAAGAACTGAAGAATTTGCCTCCCGAGGTGCAACAGGTGGAAAATCCCGAAACGCTCGAAAAACTGAAGGCGGCGGAAGCTGCCCGCGCTTCGGCAGTAGCGGCTTTGGAAACGGCGCAAAAGCAGTTGGAAATCGCCGCTGATGACAGGATGACGCGGTTCAAGATTGAATTTGAAGACTTGCAGGCGCAGCTGGATGAAATGCTTGCGCTCCTCGCGGAGATGGACGCCGATAAAAAGGCGCGCTGCATCAATGCGCTGAAAGTGGTATTGAAGGAAAGGGGACTTTGATATGCGTCGGAACGAATATCTTCAAATGCTGTATCAGGACAACGAAACGGAAGAGGAAAAGAAAAAAGAGCTTTATGCGGCCGTACTTGAATGCGCGGTAGAAGCACTTTCGCAGGAAAACGATGATTTTGATGCCGACCAAAGCATCGGGTTGCATGAATTGTATCAGCTCATCGAAGCGGAGGGGCGTAAAAATGGAGTTGTTTCACCGTTTCGGGCGGCGGAACTTATTGCCGAAAAACTCGGGGCAAAGTATAAGCGTCCGATTGAGCGGTTTGCTCATCTGTTCAAAAAAGTATCGGCGGCTCCGAGCCATCGCCGCCTCGAGGATCTGCTGTGAGGTGGTTTGAGAATGTGTATGTACTCAAATTACGAACTGACGCGCGAGCAGATCGCGGAGATGAAGGAAGAGGCGTATAATTACGGTCAGATAAAGCGCAAGGCGTTTGAAAGCATACGGAGCATCACATCCGAACTGCCCGATTATGTACTCGAATGGGCAAGAGAAAGGATGACGAAAACAATGTTCTACATCAAGTTAAAGCGCGGGAGCTATGACGCCTACTGCGAGGCGTGCGGGGAGAAGGTACATCTTACCCGCGCCCGCAGTTCGCGGATCATCGAATGCCCTGCATGCGGGGCAACCGTGCAGTTGCACGACGGGGCAAAAAGTCCGAACGGGGGAGGATACTATATGGCTTGTTCTTACCTCGACAGGGCTGGAGACGATTTCACGCAGCGGCTGTTCAGTTGTTATAAAAGGTGCTGGAGGACAGGCGAAGAGGTCGCCGTCCAATATTACTTTTCGGAAGAGGAACGAGGTTTCCTCCACGACAGGACAGAGTTTGCTTTTCATCCTATCAGTCAAGGAAAAAACGCGGGAAAGTGGATTTTGGGGTATGGAAGAGTACACGGTCAAGGGTGGAGCGGCTGGCGCCTGCGGGATAGAAAAATCAATACTTATCCGTATAATCTCCGTGCGGTATTAAGCGGTACAAAGTATCAGTATTCGGCGCTTGAAATTGCCGCCGAGCATAACCTTGTCAATCCGTTTTATTATTTCAACGCCTATAATGATGAACCGAAGTTGGAAATTTTGTACAAGGTAGGTTTATATCGGGCGGCGGAAGAAATTACGGAATTTTCTGCGGACGATGCCCGCCGCATGATGAGGAATGTGAGGTCGCTGAAAGACCTTGGCATTGAAAGCCGTGCGGAGGCGGAGGAGTGTTCTGCACTGACCGTGGAGGAACTCGTAGCAAGAAAGGAAGTCAAGGACTGGAAGATAGAGGAGCAGGACAGGGCGGCGGCAATCGAATTTATCGCGAAAATCAATAAGCGTTCGGGGACAGATTTTAAGTATGATTTTATTTCTCGTAAACGTTGGTTTCAGTATTATCTGACACAAAAATCTGATTATGCGGAAGTGAAAAATTTTATCGCCGACTATACCGATTATATTTCAATGTGTTCCCGCTGCGGAGCAAATTTGAACGATACCGCGGTAAAGATGCCTTATTCGATGAAAAAGGCACACGATTGGGCGATGGTTGAGGAGAAGGTGCAGGAAAAACAGGCGTATAGCGATCTCGTTGCGGCTGTGTACGATTCTATCCATGCGTTTACGGAATGGGATGACGGGAAACTGCAAGTCATTATGCCGCGCACCGCGCGCGAGATCGTCGAGGAAGGCGTTCGCCAAAATCATTGCGTCGGGCGGTATGTCGAACGTGTGGCGGCAGGCGAAAGCGTGATATTATTTATTCGGCGCAAAGACGATCCCGAAAAGAACTTTTATACAATGGAGATTAAAAAGGATATGCGGCGTTGCGACATTGTACAAGTGCGCGGAGAAAAGAATGCCGAAGCGACCGAGGAGATAGAGATTTTTTGTAAGAAGTATAAAAAATGGTTCAATAAGCGCAAGCTGAACGGTTATGACGGCGATACGGTGACCGTGCATTATTATAAGGCGGTTCACAAAAAGAAAGACGGGCGTTATATATCCGGGTGGGACGGAAGAACGGTGTACCGCGTCGGCGAGTGGGTCGAAACGGATACAGACACAAATCCGGATAGTGTGGCTGTCAAAGGGATCCACATTGCATCGCTCGATTTTGCCGTGAACTATGGAAGTTGCTGGAATGATGTTGCTATTTTGGAAGTCGAAGCAAATATTCATGATATCGTCGTACCGGATGCGAAAGATCAAGTGCGGGCGCGAAAAATTCGTGTTTTGCGCGAGGTGCCGGCGGAAGAAATTATTTCTCTTCGGGCGGCGGGATAGGAGGTAAAAAATGAAAAAGGAAATGAAGGAAGAGTATTTATTGCCGCGCTGCAAGTTTTGCGGCAAACAGATGATTGCAGATACGGTGTTGCAATCGGATAAAGAGGCGGAAGAATATGCCGTTATGCACTGCGATTGCGAATTAGCCCGCGATTATCAGGAGCAGGTAAAAAAGGAACGAGAGAAAGAGGAAAACAAAAAGAAAATCAGAGATGCGGTCAGCGACTTTGCTCAGTACTGCGAAAAGAAGCTGTATGTATTCGATCCCGATGCCGAGGCGTTGCTTATTGCCGCCGGTGAAACCGTTCTGAACGGGAAGATCGAAAACATCGCGGTCAATGTGTTTGGAGTAAAAATTACTATCAGCTTGAGTGCAAAGGGCAAATTGAAATTCAAGCGCTCTTATAAGGAATCCGCGGTAGTGGAAGTGATGTAAAAATAAAAGGGAACACCCGCCTGAAAGGTGTTCCCTTAAAAACTATACAGACTGCCGCGAGGGCAATCCGAAAAGCAATTCTATTATATCATTATTATATAAGTATGTCAATAAAAATGCCTCACAGGGGGCTATTGCCGTCCTCGTAATAGGTATTATTTTATCGACGAAAGTTTTCGGGTAGCTTGCGGCCGATGAGGCTTACGATGAAAATCAGAAAAAAGTATGTTCCGGAAAATTGCGATGATTTGTTTGAGGAAGAGCCGCAACAGTTCTATGACGACAGAGAAGTATGCGGCTGCCGTCAAAAGACGATCACGGCGGGAGAGATTCGCGAGTGTGAAGTATTTCCGATCTATCGGAGTCGCACCGCCTTATCCAGGGCGAAGAAAGCAATGGCAACTTCCGAAAAGCAAAAAAGGCAGAATGCCAAAAACACCCGCAAGAAAATCGTTCGGCTTTTGAACGCCAACTTTACGAAAAAAGATATTTGGGTGACTTTGACCTATGACAACGCTCATTTGCCGAAAAATATGAGAGAGGCTCGCAAGGTATTGCAGAACTATCTGCGCCGGCTTGCGTATTGGATGAAAAAACATGGCTATGGTGCGCTAAAATATCTCTATGTGACGGAGTATATTGAAGATGAGCGATCTGTGCGGATTCATCACCATGTCGTTATGAATTTTCCCGATCGTGACATAGCGGAAAGTTTGTGGGCCGGAGGCGGGAGAACGCAAGCGCGTAGGCTTCAACCGGACGATTCGGGACTGGAAGGTCTCGGGCGGTACATATCCAAAACCCGATCCGTGAAGTATGAAAAGACATGGGCGGCGTCGCGCAATCTGAAACAGCCGAAAATTACCGTTTCGGATACAGCGATATCTCGTCGAAGAGCAAGGAACATTGCTTTCAATCATGACGATGCAGTTGCATATTTCGAGCGGCAGAATAGTGGCTATAAGGTCATAGAGCTGACGGCTTTCGTATCGGAATTTGCTCCCGGCGCGTATATCTACGTCAAGATGCGGCGGCGGGATTAAGGGGGGAAATAGGATAAAAATACAATATTGCATTTATGTGCAAAATTTGACATTGAGAATAGAAAGGAGACAACAATGCAGAATGATATTGTTTCAGCGAAGGTATTGCGCCGGTACTTGAAAAGTTTTTCGCTTTGCCAAAATCAGGCGGCGGAAATCGGAAGAGCCTTGCAGGAAGGAGAGATCATCGAATCCGTGCGCAGCGCACTTGTGGAAAGTAAAAAGGAGTTTGAGTTACATTGTCACAATGTTCAATATATTCTCGGTATTTTGAAATCGGACAGTTTGGAATCGCGTATCCTTTGGAAGCTGTATATCTACGATCAATCGATGGCGGAAGTGGCACAGCAGTTAGGGTACAGTTACGGGCATTGTGCCAATGTGGAAGCCGCTGCGATCAAGCGACTTTGCCGTCATGAAATGGTAAAAGATTTATTGAAACCAAAGAGTAAATCTTAAAATTTCTGAAAGAAAATTAAAAAGTTATAAAAAAATATTAAAATTTCTTAAAAAGTCATGAAAGCGCATTAAAAAATAACCGCTATAATAAAGGCAAATATAGGTTTTAGGCTATATTTGCCTTTATTTTCCGAATACCCCCTATAGGCGAGGAAAAATAACGCGCACGCGCGCAAGCGCGCCCAATGCCCATTTGCAAACATTTCCGCTTTTTGCATTTTTTTGTAATTTTACCTATAATTTCAAAAATTTATGGAAAAACAAGGGAACTATCACGAGCAATACGACAGCTTTTATCAATCATCTGCGTGGAGGAGGGTGCGGAACATCAAATTTGCGCAGGCAAGGGGGCTTTGCGAGCGTTGCCTTGCGAAGGGCATCGTTCGTGAGGGCCGAGAAGTGCATCATATAATTCCGATCGACGTCGATTGGAACAGGCGGCTGGATATTACCAATTTAGAGCTGTTGTGCGGCGAATGTCATAACCAAGGGCATGGGCGTATAAGCCCGCTTACAAGATTTAACGATTTTTGGGAGGCGATGGACGATGGCGGGGCGGGCGCCGAAATTAAATGCGGGCAAGGAGTTGCATCGCAGCAACAAAGACCTTGCGGAGCGGGAAGAATTGACTCCGATCTATCAGCGTCAGGAGTTCCGCCCGCCAAAGGAATTGACAAAGGCAGAACGTAAGGTTTGGAAGTTCCTGGTTCAGGTTTTCAGAGAGACCGTTAACTGCCGCGTATCGGATGCGGATGTCGATATGATGGTGCTTTACTGCCGGGCGAAGGTAGCGACGGATGAGGCGGATGCGGCGTTGAAAGAAGATCCTCGGGCATATTTGGTCTATGAATGCGGGGAGGATAAAGACGGAAACCCGAAACAGGTGCTTAAAGCAAATCCGAATATCAAAAAACGCAACGACAATGCGGCGCTCTGCATACGGCTTGCCGATCAACTGGGGCTTTCTCCGCAGGCCCGGGCGAAGGCGGGTCTGCAAGCGGCGAATGCCAAACGGAAGGACGATCCTTTCCGCAAATTGATGAAGCGCAAGGATACATAACGGGCGGCGGCAATGTTGAAGTGGATAACGGACTATATCCGGTATGTCGAAAACCGCCCGCAGGATTTTAACGAACATGTCAAAAACAATGTACGCCAAATAAAAGAACTTATATCGCGCCCGAACGTATATTACAAGGAAGCGGATCCGCTCGCCTTCCAGGAGTTTGCACGGATGTTCAAACATCGGGAGGGCGTATGGGCGGGGCAGCCGATTGAATTGAACCGTGAACAGAAGTATATCGCCGCCTGCATTCTCGGTATTAAGGTTTGGAACAAGAAGGAGGAGCGGTTTGTACGATGGTTCAACGAGCTTGATCTATTTGTGGCGCGGAAGTGGGGGAAGGATACGTTTATCGTTCCTCTCATCGCTTATTTTGTCGGAATCGATAAAGAGCCTTCCGCGTGGTGTCAGATACTCGCCGAAAACGAGGGGCAGGCGAAACGGACGTTCGACCTGATAAAAAACAACGTAAAGGAAGAGCCTCTCGATTGTTGGTTCACGGGTACGGGGAAAACGTCGAAAGTCATCGAATGCCCGGAAACGAGCGGTATGATTCAGTACCTTTCCGGGCGGACAAAGGGTAAAGACGGCGCGAATCCGTCCGTGGCGGTAGTCAATGAAGCCCACGAGATCACGAACAAAAATCAGTACAATGCCGTAAAATCGGGCATGGGCGCGCGCTCGCAGCCTATGATGATCGTTATATCGTCGGCGGGCGTCACCCCGGAAAGTTTATACGAAAGTCTCTATGAGCGAAATAAAAAATTCCTGAAAAAGAGGCGGCTCGGGCAAAACGATCGCATTTTTGCTCTGATGTTCGGGATTGACGAAACGGACGACTATCATGACGAAGGCTGTTGGATAAAGGCAAACCCTGCGATGTACGAAGGGCGGCCGACGATGGACTTTCTTCGTACCCAACTTGAAGGGATGAAAGACGATCCCGTTCTGCTGAACACGTTCATTGCCAAGCATATGAACAGGCAGATAGGTGCATCGATCGATTATTTCAGTATGACGGCAATCCGAAGCGCCATGCGGATCGTCGAGCCGAACGAGTACATCGACACATATGCGGTAGGCGGCGTAGACCTCGCCGAAACGACAGACCTGTGCAATGCAACGGCGCAGATACTGACGGAAGATAAGTTCATTTATTTGCAGGCGTATTTCATCGCCGAAGACCGCCTCGCGCGCAACAGCGAGCGGGACAAGCAGGACTATCGGCGCATGACGAACCTTGCAACCGGGGATCGCATCACGAGCGAGGTAATTATCATAACGCCGGGCAGTTATGTACGCAAAGAATATGTTACTGCATGGTTCGTTTTGCTGCGTGACGAGTACAAGATCAGCTTTCTAAAAATCGGCTACGACAGGGCGCTTTCCAAAGAATGGCTGACGGATATGCAGGAACACGGGTTCTCGCACGAAAAGGTGCGGCGGGATACCGAAACCGGGACAATAACACGCGACCTCGGCGTATTGACGGAAGTTGCGCAGGGCGGGTGGACTTTATCGGAGCCGATCAAGGTTACGAAAAGCCTGTTTGAATCAGGAAAAATTGTTGCCGACAGTAGAAACAAACTCTTTGCGTACTGCTTTTATAATCTCAAAATTCGGCAGGACGTAAACAACAATTTATCGCCACATAAGGCAAAATCGACTGGGCATATAGACGGAGCCATCGGCGTGTTCAATGCTTTTGTAGCGTATCAGAGGGCGAAAGAGATGCCGTTGTATGCAAATCGCATAGCAAAGTATTTCAGGATATGACATGGGTAAACTTCAGGAAATTTTTAAAAATATATTCGCGCGCAGACAAGCTAAAACGGACATTACTCCGCAAAAAGCGAACGCAAACGAACTGCGCATGATCATCCGAAATCGCTACGGGGATAATATCGATTGGTTTGCAAGCGCATATGCAAGCAGCATCTATCAAATCCCGGAAGTGCGGACGGCAATTCAGTCGTTTGCGGAGATTTTCGCAATTATACCGAAATATTTTGAACGGCGGGATAAGGATGGGAACGTAACGTATTTGGAGGGGGAAGAGGATCGCGTCATCAATGTGCGCCCGAATCCTTTGCAGAATGCGTCGCAATTTTGGGTAAATGTCATTACTTCGCTCATGCTTTACGCGAATGTATTTATAGAACCGAGATTTTCGGCGCGCACGGGCAGGCTTTCACAGCTTTATGTGCGGGATCCCGAGTATTTTGATTTCACGCTATACGACGATCGGGCGGCGGTAACGTTTGCGGCGAGCGGAAAGACTTTTCCGATGGAAAACATCATCTATCTGAATCGATTTTCCGCATTGGGCGGCGGGCAGAAGAATAATCTCGGACTGTATGAAACGATTATACAGGCGCTTGCCGCGCAAGCGATTGCCGTGGCTGACCCGAATAAGGTGCAGGCGATCATGCAGGCGGATCCCGCCGCGATGGGTATGCTCAAGGAAAAGGATGCCGAAGGAACAATGAAAGATCTCGAGGTCAACTTTTCCAAAGCGGTAAGAGGGATTGCCTACGTGGATGCGCCATGGAAAATTACGCCTATAAACTGGACGGAGAACGACGTCAACCGCAATCTTATGCAGATGGTTATCAATATCGTCTATAACTACTTTGGGATTACCGACGCCATCGTCAATAATAAAGCAACTGAAATCGAATATCAGCTGTTCGTGAAAAACCATGTAGAGCCTATTGCCCGACAGGTTGAGCAGGAATTTACGAGTAAAATTTTTACGAAACTGGAGCAGGCGCACGGCAACCGGTTGGAACTCGATACATTTTGGCTGCAAGTTTCGACGATGGCTGCAAAGACGCAGTTCTATCAGATGGCGATACGCAACGCCATCCTGAATGAGGACGAGGTGCGCGAGCAAATCGGTTACGGCCCCTTGCCGGACGGCTTCGGGCGAATTTACAGGATAAGCCTCGATACGGTCAACATAGAAAATGCAGACGCCTATCAAGTGGCGAAAAACGGCGCATCGGATACTGCCGGAGAGTCGGAAAAACCGACGGGCGGCGGTACTGCTTCGCCGGAAGGAGGAAACAATGCAACCTAACGAAAAAACAAAGCGATTTCGGGATTTCCGAGAAGTGGAGTTCAAAACCGAAGCGCGAGAAGCGGATGGCGGAAAAAAAGAGCTTATTGTCCGCGGGTATCCGATCTTATTCAATACACCCACAAAAGTATGGGACTATTGGTATGACGAGATCACCGAGGTTATTTTGCCGACAGCGCTCGATTCCGTAGACCTGCAAAATGTCTTTCTTTTATACGGGCATGATATGAACCGAGTACTCGGTCGTTCGGGAAAGAATATGCGTTTGGAGATCGACGAAACGGGGTTGTTTATGGAGTGTGTGATGCCGAATACGCAGGAAGCACGCGATATATACAATCTCATCGAGGCGGGCATAGTCGACGGGATGAGCTTTTGGCTGCGGACGCACGATCAGGTCAATCCGGCAACGCTGACGAGGACGGTTACCAAAATCGAGGAATTGCCGGAAGTCACTATAACGGCATTTCCCGCCTATAAAGAAACAGTCGTTATCGCTATGGAAGAGGAGCGCCGGAAGGTGCTGCGCGAGCGGCAGGAAATGGCGCGCCGTGTTGAAGAAGAACTGAAAAATTTTAATTAAAGGAGAAGATCATGGATCCTATTACGGAAATGCTGCGGGATGAGAACAACGAGCTTGAAAGGCTTGCCGCAAAGCGTGACGAACTCAAGAAAAAACTCGAAGAGCATCGCAGCGGGAATATTTCAGAGGAAGAATTGAAGCAGATGACCGAGGAGAGGAAGGACATCGAAAAGGAAATTTCGCTTCGTACTAAGCACCGCGACGAGCTGATCGCCGCCGCAGAAAAAAATAAAAACCAGGGAGAGGGAAGAAATATCATGAACGAAAACATTTTGCATTTTAAGGACGGAATGGAGCGCATGGACGTTATCGCTACGGCAGAATACCGCTCTGCATTTTTCAAACGGCTGCAGCGAAAGCCGGCGGATGAGATCGAAAAGCGCGCGATGACATCCGCGGCGACGTCGGCGGGCGCCGCCATTCCTACGCAAACGATGGATATGATCATCGGACAGTTGCGCGAATCGGATTCTCTGTTGAACCTCATTACGCTCGAAAATATTCCGGCATTAACGAGTTCCCGGTTGAAAACGTCGTAAACGATGCGGCGTGGGTATCCGAAGGAACGGACAGCACGTCGAGCAATGACACGCTTAAGCCGGTAACGCTTGCGGCGTACACTCTCATCAAAACGATCAAGATCACGGCTCAGGTTGCACGCATGTCGATCGATGCCTTTGAAACGTGGCTGGTCAATGCGCTTGTACGCAAGTTGCGCGCGGCCTGTGATAAGGCGGTCATCGCTGGTACGGGCAGCAACCAGCCGACGGGTCTCAACGCGCAATCGTGGGACGCGACAAACAGCGTAACCGTTGCAAAGGACGCTACGGTCACCTATGATAACCTTGTCGATCTTGAAGCACTCGTCGGAGAAGGGTTTATTACGAACGCCGTATGGGTGTTTAACCGCAAGATGAAGGCAACGCTTCTCAAGCTCAAAGACGATCAGAAACGCCCGCTCTTTGAACGTGCAATCGAAGACGGTTTTGTCGGCTATCTTCTCGGATATCCCGTCCGCCTCGATGCGAACGTAAAGGATGGCGAAGCGTATTTCGGGGATTGGAAATCGGGTTATGTTATGAACTTCGCCCAGCCCATTGAAATCGCAAGTTCCGAAGAGGCCGGATTTATGAGCGGCTCCGTCGTTTATCGCGGTATGGCTCTCGCGGACGGCAAACCTACGGGAGTAAAAGGCGCGCTCGTCAAGTTGGTGCAGGCGACGGCATAAGCCGAGAGGTAAAGCATGGAAACAATCGACAAGGCGAAGCTGTTAGCAAAGTTCAAGTTGGCGATTGGAGACATGACGCCCGGAACTGAGTTGGATGATTACTACAACGAAAAACTCGAAACAGCGCAGGCAATGCTTGCGGCAAACGATATATCCGATATCGTTCTTGCTTCGGAACTCGGTATGTGTGCGATCGTATTGCAAGCGCAAGTTCTTATGAAAGGCGAAAACATCGCAGAAAACAAAACATTGCAGTTACTGCGCAATACACTTTCCGTTCAAACGAAGGGCGAGCGCTACGGAGGGGACGATGCTGACGGGACATAAACAGGTAGTGCTTGCTGATATTGAATCCGGTACGCAGAACGCTACAACGGGAGATCGTGAAAAACGAGTAACACGGGCGAGGGTGCTTGCGGCAAATGTCGAGCTTGTCGGTGTCAATACCGCCCAACTTGGTCAGGTGCAGGGCTTCAAATTGAAATACAGCGTAACGGTCGGGCGAGTGCAATACGGCGGTGAAAAGTATCTTTATTTTGACGGCAATCTCTACGCCGTCGCTACGCTTTCCAAGGCGAAGTCGGCGGCGGAGATGCTGCTCAATGTGGAAGAAGTAAACGACGGCGCCGCAAAGGCAGCAATCGAGGAATGGAGCAATGCAAATCTTTAATGCGGTCGACGCAATGACCGCTTTGTGGGATTTTTTGAAGCCATTGTCTACGGAGATACCCATTTATAAGCAAGTCATGGACGAGGCGGAAGAAAACGTCCCGCAAAGCTATCTGCTCATTCGGGCGGACATCTCGAACAGCGGAGCCGTTTATGGCGACGGAAGGGCGCTTATCCGCCGTGATACGGCGGATATCCTGCTCGTGTCGAAAGCAACGGGCGCGCGGTCGGATGACATCCATAGCGTCAATATCCGCAAAGTAAAAGCCTTTTTAGACGCCGCCGGCGATGCTTCTTATACGGGGTACGATCTCGGATATAACGCTACGCTGAAAGAAGCGCAATACAGTTGGACTTTGGAGTTTTTGTATGGCAAAGAGAGATAAGCCGAAAGGCTCGTTAAAGCCTACATTGAATCAACTTTCTGCCGCAATAGACGAAGTGCTTCAAGGCATTACGCAGGAGGTATATGCGGCCGTAGACCGCGGACTTGATAAGGCGGCTCGGCATATGGAGCATGCCCTTGAGGTCGCTACGCCGTATGATACGCACGAAACGCAGCGGAGTTGGGAAGTGAATTTTAAGTACCGAAATGTACGGTATATCTATAACACTTCAACGAGACCAAAAACGCCGGGAGATACAATCACGAGCGGCGACGGTGAGATTCCTATCGTCAACCTTTTGGAGTTCGGGCGCAAAGGAAAGCCTTTTGTTCGGAAAACCGTACAGGAAAACCAGAATCAAGTTATCAATATCATAAAAGGAGAAATCGAACATGCCAAAACCTGAAAAAACAGGAAAGGATCTTGCGCAGTTCAATATTAAAAATGCTGTCTATGCTGTAGACGGCGAATCGTCCTCGGTAAAGCCGCTTACTTGGATGAATACCTTTACAAAGGACAGAAATATAACGACGCGCGCATTTTATGGCGACGGCGAGATGATTGTATCGCTTGCATCCGACCGCAATATTTCCGGAACGGTAGGGGCGACCGCGCGCGATGATACGTTTGAAGAGGATATCGGTGTCGCAATTAAACCTTCGGGCGGCGGTATTGCCGAAATTGCGGTAAAAAGCATGCCACGCATCCATTTCGGATTCGAAACAGATTTCGTTGGCGCGGATGGCATCCGTAAAACAAAAAAGACATGGGTATTCGGTATGCAGGTCAGTCCTCCGAACGACAGCTTTACGCAGGATCAGGACGATATTACGCAGTCAACCGCGGATTATTCGTATACGGCATACGGCGTAAATTTGCAGGCGGCAACGGGTGAAACCGCATATATTGACGAAAATGGTCAAACAGTCAAAGTGTTTACATACAGTAAAAAACCCGAAGATGATGGGTATGAAACATTCCTTGACAGCGTTCCCGTTCCCAAATCAGCGACATGAGCTTACACGGCATTTTAGCCATAATACCCCACATGCCCGCGTTGCCTGTGCAGCGCGGGTTTACGGGCGAAAGAGCGCCATGCGGTGGCGGGTGCAACTCCCGCGTCGCTCAATTCAACAAGGGGTATATTTATGAAAGTAATTTTACCGTTCGTCAAAAAGGATGAATTTAAGGACGGAAAGCGAATATTTGAAACGGAAGATAGATCGGTCGACATCGATAATACGCTCGTGTCTCAGATGCGTTGGGAAGCCAATTTCCCGGAGATTGCAGCGCGGGAGAGTATAGTGGACTATGCGATGCGGCTGAAAGGAGAGAGCGGGGAAAATGTCTCCGTGCTGATTTCCAAGCTGAAGGTTCTTTTTTGTTTCTTCAAACTTGACGTCGATTTTGTCAGCTTTTTGAAGATGTTCGATTTTTCGCAAAGAGAATATGTCGAGGGCCTGATCGAGAAAATTTCCGAAGCATTTAACGCGATATTTGAAGGGGCGGCGGAAAAAAACTGATGAGGCATCAGGCGGAGCTGAAAAGGGTATTTGAGCGAATCGACCCGAAACCTTTTCCGAAAGAGCGGCACCTGATGCCTTTAAGTTTAAGGACGATAAAAGAGCTTGGGGCGGCAGGCATCGATTGGCGGGGCATTCATATCATTGATGCGTTCAGCCTTGTCTGCTCGCTTCGCATCGATAATGCGCGCATATGGCTGCGGCACCGTGCGCAGGAGAAGATGACAAAGGCAGGGATTAGGCGTATTACGCCAGCTACGCAGGCAGATTTTGACGCGTTATAAGGAGCGGGTATGGCAACAAGTTTCACCATTAAAATCGGGGCGGATACCAAAGAATTTGAAAAAGGCTTAAAAAAAGCCGATCGGGAAATACGCTCTACGCAAAAATCGGCAAACTCTCTCGCCAAAAGCCTCGAAATCGATTACGATGAAAATCGTGCCGTGCAGGCACAAAAGCAATTTCAAAAGGCGATCGAGCAAACGGAAGAGAAGGCGAAAGCTCTGCGAGAGCAGCTCGATTATATGAGAACGTCGGGTCAAGTCGATACCGAAAAATATGCGAAATTTGAGCTTGTCTTGGCGGAGACGGAAGCAAAGGCGCTTGATTTGCGCGAAGGTTTGGAAAAGGTCAAAAACGTACAAATCGAGCAGTTAAATGCAAAGTTCGATAAACTCGGCGAATCGATTACGCAGGCTGGGCAGAAGATGGCAGGCGTATCGTTGGCTGCAGCAGGCGTCATCGCGGGGGCGGCGGCAATCGGGAAAAGCGCTGCGGCGACGGGTGCCGAAATCGACGATATGACGCAGCAATTCGACATATCTGCGGAAACGATTCAGCGTTGGAATTACCTTGCTTTGCAGTCCGGAGTCGATGCTACGGCATTTACAAGGGCGCTCATCCGCGCGCGGGCGGCGATGGCAGATTTATCTACGGGGACGGCGAATGCGGCATCGGATGCTCTTACCGCTCTCGGTATATCGGCGGGGCAGTTCGGCAGCGATGAGGAGATGTTTGACGGCATCATCAAGGCGCTTGCAAAGGTAGAGGACAGTACTCTCCAAACGGCGTATGCGAACGAAATTTTCGGTGACCGCATCGCAACACAACTTTTGCCGTACATAAATGCGGGAGCCGAGGATCTCGCCAAGTGGAATGCGGAATTTGAGGCGATGCCGTCACTCACAGGCGAAGAGGCGGCAGCTCTCGCGGAGTTGGACGATACATTCAACCGCCTGTCTGTCACAATGGAATACGCCCGTGCGCAGCTCGGCGAAGCGCTTGCGCCGCTCATCGAACGCGTCGTTGCGTTTATTGAAGAATCGTTCGTTCCCGCGATCGAATCCCTTGCCGAATGGTTCGGCAATCTCCCGGAAGGGATGCAGAATACCATTCTCGCTTTGCTCGGTATACTTGCCGTTGCGAGTCCGCTTTTGATTTTGATAGGAAAAATCGTTCCGGGACTTAAAATGCTGACGGGGCTATTATTGAACCTGAATAAGGCGCAGCTGCTCACGGCGGTAGGGTTTGCTTCGCTTGCCGGGGCGGCGGGCTTAGCGATCAATCTGATTTCAAATTGGAAAAATATGACGTGGGTTGAGAAGTTGCTTTCCATGCTCGCCATTGCGGCGCTTGTTGCGGCGGCTGCGGTAACGGTTTTTCACGCATCGTGGTCGCTCGGACTCGCAGTGGGTGGAATCGTTGCCGGTGTGGCTGCCGGCATTGCGGCGATCAATGCGGCGGCGCAGGATATAATGCCCGAAGAAAATATCAATTTTACAGCCGACAATATAGAATCATACGCCAACGGGGCGTTGAACGCATCCGACGAAATGCCCGATTATTCCTATTCGGGCGGCGGTGCGTCGTACAGCGACACGACGTATTCAGATCAATACAACGTTACTGTCAATGTTACCAATCCGGGGGCATCGGCGGAGGAGATCGCGGCAGCAGTCGGGCGAGAGATTGCGACACTTGCCCAATCGCGCAGATAGGAGGCAGAATGAGAAGTTTTGCATTTGCCGTATTTGATATCGATAATTCCATTCTCGATCGTTTTCCTCTCGACGTCGTTACAGATTTGAGCGGACTCGGTTGGCGGCTGAAACTTTCTACGCTCGAAGGCGACGTCACGGATACAATAACGAAAGTCGTTCAGGAAAAGCAATCGGTCGGTCTGACTATCAATCTTATCGGGCGCGGATACGAAAAATTTACGATTTTATCGCAGTGGCTGCAAAAGTATTCCGCGCCGAATGTCGCGCTTGCACTTGAATACAACGACGGAGTGCAGGTACGATATATCGAGGGGAAGGTGACGGAGTTAAAGAAGACAGAAAAGGACGAGTTCGATAATCTCTCCTGCGCGGCGACGTTCACGCCGACAACGCCGTTTTTTCTGAACATCGAGCAATCGATTCGATTTACATTTTCAAGCGTAGGTAAAAGCTACTCGTTCAAATATCCGTATTGCTACGGGAAAAATGTAGTTGAAAATAACCAAATCAACAATCCGTATTTGGCACCCGTTCCCGTAACGGTCACATTGTATGGGCCAATTTCGGAACCTGTTGTGCAGCTTTTGGATGAAGACGGTAACGCATATAACACGGTCGGATTTCCGGGAGTATCGCTACAGACAGGTCAGCATATCGTCATCAATAGTTCCACGAAAAAGATTTATTTTTTTGATGGTGCAGAATATGTAGATTACAGCGCAAAAACGGATCCGAGCGGTGATACATTCTTATTTGCCGAAAGAGGAATCAACACGATTTCCGTCAATCTCGATACAGCGAACCAAGGAACGCTTGTAGGATCGTGGAGGCAGTACGGGTTATGATCGTATCTTTTTATGACGAAAAATTTAACGGACTGCAAAACAACGCATCCCTCGTTGTAGATGCCGCAAGCTATTCTCTCATCCGCCGCGCCGTGGATCTCGACGAATTGAAATGTACTTGCGAGGCTTTTACTGAAAGTATACAACCGACGTTCGTCGTGGTAAAAGACGACAGGGGAAGATATGAGTACGGCGCGCTTGCCGGCGTTCCGCAGCTTACGTCCGATAATCAGACGAAGATCACGGCGTCCGATTTGAAGACGATGCTCAAAGCGGACGTTCTACTTGATTTTTCAGAAACACCTGCGGATGTCAACACCTTTTTGCAAGCTGTTTTCGATGCGTGGAATGAACAGGTTACGCAGGGGACGTTTACCTGCGAACTTGTATTCAATGATAATGTTGAAAGCATTGCGTGGGACAATTTAAAACCTTCGCAAAAGGCATATGCGGTTTATGATGCGTGGGAAGATATTTTTGCGGTCTATCTCAAATTTTACGGTCTGTTCATGATCTCGGAACTCGATTTAATCAGTAAAAAAGTCATATTCCGAATCGGGAAAAGCATGGCGGAGGATGTCACAGTCAAACTGTGGGAATGGGGCATCCGCGATTACGGCAAATGGATCGCCGACGTAAACGAAACGCAGGGGTATGTCTTAAATACGGCAACGAACGAGCTGACGGAAGGCATACGGTGGATATTGACTTCGAGAAATGAGGTAACGACGAATACAGAGTTACGGGATATTTATCCCGTCAAGCGGCGGATCACGATTAAGGAGACGGAAAATGCAGAGGATGTAGAATCGCTTTTGTCCGAAGCAAACACCGAAGCCTTGAAGGAACTTGCCGATGCGATGTATCAGGAAAATATCGAGATCGAAGGTTTGAACGGCAATTTCGAATCGCGGTTCAATATCGTAGTCGCGCGCGGGGAAGAGGTTTATAAATCGCTGCCGTGCGGAGAAATGGAGTATGACGCGGCAGGTCTGAAAAAAATACAGATCGGATATCGGACAACGGGAATATCTTTTATTTTATAAGGAGCAACTATGTCTATACGTTTGATTCGGCAGGATAGCCAAACGCCAAACGTTACCAATCATGACGATGCGCGCATGGTGCGCTATGCTTACGGCGGTTTTGACGGCTTTGTAAAGGATAGGGGAAGTGAAATCGACTATGCAATCGACGGTACGTCTTTCGTTGTGCAAAGCGGGGTACTCGTACTGCAGGGATGGGAAGTGGAAATCGATGCAAACGGTGCCGCGATATCCGTGCCGCCCAATGTAAGTACGACGCAGTATTTTTCCGTTTATTTGGAAGTAAATTGCGGCACTGATACCGCCGCTATAAAATCGACCTATCGATCGGGGACATATCCCGACATCCCCGCGAGCGACGATTTAACGGCGAATACGGTCGGTACTGCTCGGCTATTGCTGTATCGGTTTACTGCCACAAATGGCGTTATATCCAATGTAAAAAAGGCTGTGCAGGGGATTGAGTATAGTCTTTATAATATCAGCGAATTGCGGGATGGATTACAGGATGGTACAATTATCCCCGCCAATGCAAAAAGTGTTAATGCTCTTGAAATAAAACGCGACGAGAACGGTGTTTTGAAAATAGGAGATACGATAATTCCGCAAAGAAGGCTACTTTATGGTGATTCGCAAAAACTGGAAGTACCTATTTCTTTACCATCTGACGGAAGTTTAGTTGCTTTCCCGATAGAGTGGGCGCAATACAAAGATAAAACACTTGAAATTGTTGCCCGCCATGCGGACTCAAATAGTTACGGTAAATCTGTAAGCGTTGATCACCATGTAAAGATTACACTGCACCATAATGAGATGAATCTCACATATGATTTGATAAATACAGAATTTTTTGCGATTCGAACTCAAACGAACGTTGATGGGTTCTATTTTAAGAGAGGATCAGGAACCGTAGCGGATGATTCATACAGCATAGTTGCAATTTATGAAATCATTCAGTAGGAGGGATTATGGGCTATAAAATTTTGGAGCAAAACGGAGTCGATAACGAAAATATAGACGGCGGGGCGTTCAATAATTTTTCCGCAGGGAATCGGGACGGCATTATCGGCGGAGTGTTATCGGAATGCGCAGTTACGGCGACAGGGAACTCCATCGGTATTTCACCGGGAGAGCTGATCATTCATGGCATCCGGGTAAAACTTATATCCGTTGAAACATTGACGCTCGCTTCGGCTCCGGCAGAACCGATTCGTTACCAAATAATTGCGCAGATCGAATTAAAAGCAAATAAAAGTATTGCGTTTTCCCTGTTTGTACAGGAAGTTGCGGATTTGATTCAGGAAGAGCTATACGCTTCCGATTTAGGTACATATCAGGTCGAGGTCGCGCGTTTTACGCACGGGACAAACGGTAATATCGAAGATCTCTCAAAGACGCTGGATATTATTTACGGGGGAACAGGGGGCGGCGGCGACTTTGAAATAGGCAATGTAACGAGCAATATTATAGATGCAACATTACCGGCAGAGGCAGAAGTAAATAAACGCATAGAGGACGGAAAGACATACATAGATTTTGAGTTTTATTTTCCGGATACGCAAGAAACCATGCAGGCGGCTGTTTCGGCAAAAAATGCGGCAGAAGCAGCGCAGGCAGCGGCGGAAGATGCGCAGGCAGCGGCGGAAACGGCGGAGGACAACGCCAAGGCGTCGGAAACTGCGGCGCAGGGATATGCAAACGCGGCGTCGGGCAGCGCGGGGGAAGCGGCAAGCTCTGCGGAACAGGCGGCAGGTTCGGCGACGGCTGCGGGGCAATCGGCGAGTGCGGCGGCAAGCAGCGCAACGCAGGCGGAGCAGAGCGCAAGTTCTGCTGCGGGGAGCGCGCAGTCCGCGCAGGAATCGGCGGGACAAGCGCAGGAATACATGGAACAGGCGAAAGATTATGCAAAAAAAGAGTATAAAGTTTATGACAGCTTTGATGATCTTCCCGTCCCTGGTGACAGCGCGTTTATTTATCTTGTCCCTTCTGCAAACGCAATAGAAAATGATGCCTATGCGGAATATTTATGGATTTCTGAGGATAACAAGTACGAGTTTATCGGTAAAGTTAATGATGTGGATCTTTCGGACTATGCGAAAATAAATGGAAGTTATCCGAATATGACGGTAGGGAACGCGACCCATGCAACGAATGCAGACAACGCAACGAATGCTGTTAATGCAGACAATGCGACCCATGCGGACAGCGCGGACAGTGCGGTGAAAGCGACGCAAGATGGTAACGGAGATAATATCGCGGCAACCTATGCCAAGCAGAACGGCACCTACCCGAACCTGGCGGCGGGAGAGGCGAAGGGACTTTCAAAGGTCGGAACCGTATATGCAGATTCGGCGTCAAGAGTAGGGTGGCATAAATTTGCGGAAGTTCCTCTGTCCGCTCTGACCGCCGTATCGGGCGCGTCTTCGTACTCGGCGATCGTGCTGGTAAACGGTCTGAACCCGTATCAGGGCGGAGAT
>CAJFFD010000008.1 GCA_904373255.1 uncultured Clostridia bacterium
GAAGCTGTTCCATCGCCTCCGTATCCACCGTAAACCGGGCGGGTATATCCGACCCGACCAGCAGCCCGCCGTCCTGCACGACCGAGAAACCGTTCTCCGCGCCGTTCGTGCGGACGCTGAACAGCGCAACTCCGTCTTCCCCGACCGCGACGAAATACGCGACGTTTTCATTTTCGTCGAGGACGGGAGTAAATACGATGCCGTCCTCCGCCACGGGAGTATATTCCGCCGTGCCGTCGATCTTCAGCGTATATTCGTAGCGGACATACCCGATGCTGCCGTACGAATCGACGGTAATCTCATACAGTTTATATCCGAAATCGTCGTAGACGGTATAGATCTGCTCGTCTGCCTTCTCCGGATAATAGCCCGCGAGTTCGCTCCACCAATGCGCCTCGGATGCGGCGTCGGAACGGACTTGAAGAAGTTCGTCGATATACAAAATCCACCGCTCAACCGTTTCGGAGCTTTCGGGTCTGCCGTAATTGTCGACCATGTTCCCTGTAAAATGCAATACGGTGCACTCAATGCCATTCAGCGTGAAATTACCGTCGGGGACGTAGGTGCCGAGGTACGCCTGCGTATAGGTACTGCTTTCGTCAAGCACATACATATTGCCGTAGCCGTCCGTTTTGACCGTGTAATAGTAGGTTTTGCCGCCCATCAACGAGGTTTCGTAATACACGAGCGTGAGGTCTTCGAGCGACAGCGAACCGCGCCCGTCGCACACTTCAGCCGTGCGCGAAGCAGTGTCCTCCGCATAGGCGGGCGTACCGTCTTCGCCGTAGGTAACCTTCGTTTCCCCGACGAGGGTAACGGAATTTTCCCCGACCTGCGCAGTGCCGAACGCCACTACGCGGCCCTGTGCATCATATTCGCGGAAATACGCCTTGTCCGCGACACTGTACACGATGACCGAGCCTGCGGAGTCTGCCGAGGAAAGCTTTGCATAGCGCCAGCTGTCGACAAGCGGGTTGGAGCTGTACGCAGGCATCTTTACTTTCACTTCAGAAGCGAGGTTATTGTAGCCGGAAACATCCCATTGCATGTCTGCCCGCACATTCATGATCATATATACGGAACTTCCGACGGTGAGATCTACGCGGGCATAGTTCCCGTCCGTAAATCCGGAGAACACCGCCTTGCCGCTGCCCGAAACAGACGAGCCGTCTGCGTCTTTCAGTCCGCTCAAGGTGACCGTGTATCCTTCCTCACCGAAAGTTTTGGAGGGATCCGCCGCGGCGGAAGCGGTGTATTCTTTCAGTTCATCCCCTTCAAAGAAGGAAAGCTGCGCCGTACCGTCGCCGTGCAGGAACAGAGATGTTCCGTCGTTGTATTCGCCGTCCGACAGGAATACGGGAGAGTCTTCCGTGCGGGCATAGAAAGGAGCCTCGTCCCCCATGTCCGCATCGCGCCAGAAGCCGCGCTCCGCGATAACATCAAAATTATCGTTATAATATGTAAGGGTATAGCCGATGCCCTGCGCGTCGTCTGCGGTGAGCCGCGCGTAATAAGTGCCTTCGGGTGCTTCCAGCGCGGTCGCCTTGCCGCCCGTTACCTGCTGTACCTGCAGGATGCCGTATTCATTATATATAAAGAGGAAGGAACCCTCTTCTCCGGCATCGCCGTACGATGCGGGAGCGGGCGACTGTTCCAGCACGGGAACGACCGCGCGCCCCTCGCCCGATGCTAACGGAAGCCCCGTCACCGTAAAGTACAGGTCGGCGGGAGTTTTTCCGTCCGAGCCGAGAAGATCGGGATGCCACATATGCAGCAGATATTGGTTTTCAAACAGCGGCTGGGCGTGCGAACCCGCGCCGGCGGCATAGTCTTCCGCACTGACTATCTCATATTGCAGGGTGTATACGTTTCCGCAGGACTGCGCATAGGTGTACCCCGTGGGATTCTGCGTATCGACGGAGAGGATAAAGAGCCTGCCGGGGTCGGTAACGTACACGACGCCCGCGCCCGTAAATTCAAACTTCGCCGCCAGCTGCCCTCCCGTCAGCCAATAGGCGGGAGCGGGGACGTTTTCGGCGGACGGATTGATATAGCTGACATATTGAACCCAGTCGGCTGCGTTGCGGAAGGAGTCCGCCGCAGAAGACGGGACATAGAATCCGAATCCGTCGTTGAGCGTTATGTCGTACCCCTCTCCCGTCGAATCATCCGTAACGACATTGGAGAAAGGCTGTCCGCCGTGCAGCAAGGGAGTACTCGTACCCTTGAAAATGACGGACGAGAGCTGCGAGCAGTCTGCAAACGACCATTCGCCGATCTCACGGATGCCGGTGCCGAATTCGACCGTCTTGATGCCGGAAACATAGAATGCGAACCTGCCGATCGTTTGCAGCGAATCGGGGAAACGCAAATCGCTTATAGTGAGCGAATAGGTGAACGCATAGTCCCCCACCGACACAAGCGCGCTGCCGAACGAGACCCGCTGAAGCATGGCGCAGTAATAGAACGCGTAGTTGCCGATGGTCTTTGCATTGGTCAATGCGGGAATCGCGACGAGGTTGTTGAGCGGAACTTCGTTTTCGATCAGCGTGGCTGTCGTACCGGACGGGGTCGTGATCGTTTTACGGTCGCTTTCCGTGTTTCCCGTATACGACTTGAAGGCATTGTTCCCGATCGTTTCGACATAAGAGAGCCATTCGGGAATAATGGGAACGCCCAAGCTCGAATCGTAACCGAAGCGATAGCAGCTTTCGAATGCGGAAGTACCGATCCTGCGCAAATCCTCCGGATGATCCAGCACAAGGTTTTCCAACCCATAGGTATTCAGGAAAGCGCTGTCTGCAATTTCCTGCACGCTTTCGGTGATGCGGACGGTGCGGAGCGTAAGCGGCACGACCTGCGAATCGGTGTCCAGTTCGCCCATATAGATGGATTCGCCGTCCGAATACGCGGAGAAGGAATATGTATTTTCCTGCGGGGTCGCGGCTCCGAACATATAAGCAAGGAAACGATTGCGCGTCCTCGTTCCGCCCACGAACGGCGCCGTGAGAGATTCAAGCCCGGTAAGACCGCGGAACGCACCGCATTCGATTTCAGTATATGTACCGGGGACGGTCAGCGAAACGACGTCCGCAGAAAAGGCATTGTCTACGAATGCATCCGCGGCGACCTTCGTTGCTCCCAGCGGAAGGGTGATCGAACTGCTTCTGCCCATATAACGGACGAGCGTGCCGTCCTCGATGATAAAATCTTCAATGTCGGCAACTTCATAGCAGGCGTACAGCGTGGCGGTGCCGTCCTTCTGCGCGAGATTGGAAACCGCATCGCCTGCGCGGTATGCGGCAACGCCGCCCTGCTCTTCCGCGAATCCCAAAACCTCGGTTCCCGCGGGGGATACGGAAGGCAGCGCGATCTCTTCGCCGCGCGCTACTTCGAAACTGAAATCGCCGTGTTCGCCGTAATCGATGACCAACGTATAATACTGTGTATGCAGTTTATAGTAGAGCGTAATGTTCTGTTCGGGGACGACCTCGCCTTCGTACTTCTGCGCATATTCCGCGTCCGACCAATACCCTTCGAAATCTTTGTCCGCGATCTCAAGAACGGGGAGCGGATCTCCCGGCGTGGCGGAAACGGGGCTGCTTTCGCCCGCTTCGTTCACAAGCGTCACCGTAACGGAACTGTCGGAAGGCGTATTATCCTGGCAGGCAACGCACAGGCACAGGCAGACCGCCGCCAACACCGCGCAAATAATCACGACAGACTTTTTCAACACTCGATTCATAGCTACCTCGTCGCTGCCGCCGGATTTGCGGCAAGTAAAAATAAAACCAACCTTTCCCCTTTCGGCGGAAAGAAGGGGATAACCGAAAAGCTTCGGTTTTTCCCCCGGCTGTATATTCTCCGAATATTATACAAATAATTTCACACGAAAGTCAAACAAATCATCACAGAAAAGTCTTAATCTTCAAAGAAAAATCAAAAAAGCCGAAATTTTTTCATCTTACCGACAAAAAACCCGCCGCACCATGCCCTGCTCCGCGAGGCGCCGAACCCGTTTGGCGGCAAATCTGCCCGCCCTTTCGCGCGCATATCTATTATTTATATATTTACCCGCGCTCCTGCCTTCCGGCTGATTTTCCGCCTGCCGGAGCCCGCCACAAAGCGCCGCCGCGCCTCCGGAAAAAGCCTCTCCTTTCCGCCGTTTTCCCTCTTTCTTTGCCCCTCGAGTACTCCGGAAAACGCCACTTACGCTGTTTTGTTTACCGTAATAAATATACATATTCAATAATAAAAATGCACCATCGCTCCGACCTGAAAATTTTGATTTATTGTAATATAATTTATCGGTATCAATAATAAATTATCCGATGGCAAGGTCATGTTTATGCACAGAATTTTATAAAAAATTATAGCATAATAACATAAAAATTATTTGTAAATTTTATAACACAGAATCTGCACGAAAGCACGCGCGCAACTGTATATAGTAATTCGGAGTTGAGTGCTTGAAAAGCGCATGACGGATATAAGAAAATTTAATCGGTTTTTTTTGCATATATTTATAAAATGCCGCTGTATCTTTTGACAGAAAACGAAAAAAATGCTATGATAAATGTATTATAAACTGACGGTCGGCTTACCGGCGGCGAGAGCATAAGTCTCCGTGCCGCGGTATTGCCGAAAGCCGAAGGAGCGGAATATGCAAAAAGTGAGAAAAGGATTCCGATTCAGATTCCTTATCGCGGCGATCGCTCTGGCGTGCTGCGCATTTGCGGCATCCATCCTCGTCGCATGCAACAACGAGGAACCCGTACCGCCGCCCGAGGCGGGCGCAGAAGCGGGCGTATATTATTACGACGCCTCTGCCGGCAGCGAATATCTGCTGACCCTCGGAGAAGGATGCACCTTTACCTTCATAACCGACGATGAGGTAAAAAACGGCTCCTATTCCCTCGAAGGTTCGGCGCTTACCCTCTCTGCGGGAGATTGGACGCAGACCGCCGCCCTGGACGGAAACGTCATCACGCTCGAGTACGAAAATGCGCAGATGCGCTTCCTCAAAAAGGTGTATTTCACCGTGTCTTTCGACGCGGCGGGCGGCAGCGAAGTGACGAGCGTGAGCGTACTGAACGGGAAAACGTTGGAAAAGCCTGCCGCCGACCCGACTTACGGCGGGCATGTGTTCCTGGGTTGGTATACCGATGCGGAATACGCCTCGCCTTTCCTTTTCGGTTCGCAGGCAGTTACGGGAAATCTGACCCTCCACGCGCGTTGGGCGGAGGAATCCGACGGGGAAGAATATACCGTATCCTATGACCTTGGTTATGACGGCGAACGGATCCCCGACGCCGAAACCATCGGAGGAAAACTTTATAACGCGGCTGTGCCTGCTGCGCGCAGCGGTTACACCTTTGTCGGCTGGTGGGTCAGCACGGAAGACGACGCCGCGCGGCTCAGCTACCGTTTCGAAGAGCCGACCGGAAACACCGAAGGCACCGTATTCAATGCAGACACGACCCTGTTCGCCGTATGGCAGGAGGACGGCGCCGTATGCAACGACCCTGCAGTGAGCCTTTCGCAACAGTCTGTGCGTTGGGATTCCGTCGGCGCGGCTGCATACATCGTTTCGTTTATCGCCCCCGACGGCACGCGCATTATCGACAGCCGCCGCGAGACGAGTACGACCATCCCCGTAACGATGGACGAAGCGGGCGTTTACCGTGCCGAAGTTACGGCGATCGACGCAAACGGAAATACCCTTTCGCAAAAGGTAGAGCGCTACTTTGTAAATAACGGGCTTGCCCGCGTTTCCGGGCTGCGCGTGATCGAACCGAACGCGCTCGTATTCCGCGGCGTGGAACATGCGGAAAAATATCTCATCACCATTGACTGCGGAAACCCCGCGCATAACCACGACGCTTTCGATAACGGAACGTCTTTGTACTATAATTTTGCAAACTGCGACATGCAGCCGGGCGGCATCGTGTTTACCGTGACCGCCGTGGCGGACGGGTATGCGTCCTCGGAAGCTACGATCGTTTTCGAGCGCAACCTCGACAAGATCTCCTCTCTTACCGTCAAAGACGATATGGTGCGCTGGTCGCCCGTGGAAGGCGCGACCTCCTACCTCGTTACAGTGGGCGGCGAATCGTACAGCGTGTTCGGCACAGAGTTCTCCCTGAAAGAATTTGAGGAAGGCTCCTGCACCGTAACCGTTACGCCCGCCGCGAAGGGATTTAATTCCCCCGAGGCGGTATCCGTCGAATATGCGAAGACGACCCCTGCCCTTCCCGACGGACTTCGGCTGAACGGCACGCTGCTGAGCTGGGACGCCGTAAACGGCGCTGTTTACAACATTCTTGTAGACGGCGAAGCGATCAACGACCAGCCGCTCGAGCAGCCTTCCTTTGAATTGGACGGCACCTTCTTCACCTGGACGGAAGGCGCGCGCTATTCCCTGCAGCTGCAAGTCGTAAAAGGGAGCGCCGAAGCCCTTTCCGAAGAATTTGTGTTCTACTACAATGCGATCGGCGAAACTCCCGCCTACGACAACAACGTTCTGTACTGGAACCCCGTCGCCGGAGCAGACCGTTACGAAATCTCGCTCAACGGTCAGACGGTTGCGACCGTCGATAACGGCGAAAGCTTCTATGTTTTCGATTCGCTCGGCACGGAAGGCAAAAACGTGCTCGGCGTCCGCTTCGTGAGCGGAGGGTATGTTTCGGAATGGGCGGAAACGGAAGTCACCGCGCATTCGGTAACATTTGACAGCCGCGGAGGAAACGCAACCACCACGCTGTATAAAGCGGTCGGCGACGAGATCGCCCTGCCGCAGGCAAGCCTCAAAACCGGGTACGACTTTGTCGCCTGGTACAATACGCCGAACGGCCCCGCCAGCAACGGTGCTTCGTTTACGGATAAATTCTTCGTTTCTTCGGGCGAGCTGGTGCTTTATGCCTACTATTCTCCCAAGGCATATACGGTACTGTACAGCGGTGCAGACGGACTTGAAAAAACTTCCGTTTATTACGGACAGAATTATACGCTCGACGTGCCGGACACGGCGGACGGAACGACCGCGTTCGGCGGTTGGTTCAGCGCGCCGTACGGTGCAGGTATTGCCTATACCGACGCGCACGGCAATTCGCTTGCGCCCTGGGATCTGGCGGAGGACAATATAACCGTATACGCGTTCTGGGTCGAATCTGTTCTTGACTATACATATATGCCCACGGCGGGCGGCTACACCGTGACGGCGGGCGACCGCATCGGTCTGGTAAATTCCGTCACCGTTCCCGAAGAGTATAACGGAGAAAAGGTCACGGGCGTTGCGGGCAGCGCTTTCGCAAACCGCTCCAACCTTACCGAAATCAATCTCCCCGACACGATCCGCACGCTCACTCCGGAAACCGCCTTTGCGGGATGCTCCGCTCTGGAAGCAGTGAATTTCTATTCCACGGGCGAGGCGCTCCCGCGGTTTACCTCGGAAGACGGCGTCATTTTTGACCACGGTCAGGACGGTCAGGGAACCCCTACCCCTGCATTTATGCCTGCTGCAAAAACGGGAAGCTATACCATCCCCGACGGCGTGCAGATAATACCCCGCGCTGCTTTTGCGGGAAGCAAACTGGATAAGATCGTTATTCCCGCAAGCGTTACCGCCATCGAAGCGGAGGCATTTGCAAACTGCGAGAGCCTTGTTTCGGTCGTGTTTGAAAACGCGGGCGCGGGCAGCCCTTCGCTGACGATCGGGAACAGGGCGTTCATGAACTGCACCGCACTCACCTCGATTACCCTGCCTGCCCGCCTGACGGATATTTCCCTGCAGAAATATGCGCTCAACGGTTCGTTTGCCGATATAGACGAGATCACCGAAAATGCGCCCGACGCGTTCCTCGGATGCACCTCGCTCAGCAGCATCAACGTTTCCAAGGGAAGCTCCTCTGCCGCCTATGTTTCGGAAGACGGCGTACTCCTTTCCGACAGCGGCAGAACGCTTGCGTATTTCCCCGCGGAAAAACGCGCGGACGACTATACCGTGCCTGCGAGCGTGCGCACCATCGGCAGCGGGGCGTTCCTCGGCTGCAGCATCACCGGCACGCTCACCGTTCCCGCAAGCATCGTAAACGTAGGCAGTTTTGCCTTTGCAGACTGCCCGCTTGAAGCGATCGTATTCGAAGGCGGCGGCTTATCCGGCTGCACCGTGGGCGATTATGCGTTCTACGGATGCGACAGCGTCGAGACGCTGACCTTTGCGGAAGACAGCAGCGTCACGACCATCGGCGATTATGCGTTCAGCGGACTTGCCATCGGCGAAGTGACTATCCCGGCACGCGTTACGAGCATCGGCGATTATGCGTTTGAAGACTGCATGGGCGGTTACAACGGCGAAGAATTTGAAGTTACCTTCGCGATGGAAGGCGCCTGCAACTTCGGCGACGGCGTATTCTCGGGGAGCGGGCTCTCTTCTTTGACCATACCGAAAAATGCGGTCGTATCCTCCGGCTTCCTGCTCGGCTTGGATAAATACATCGATATTACCGTGGAAGAGGGCAACGCGACCCTTACCTCCGACGGCGACGCGATTTATCTGAAGAGCGCGGACGATCAGAACGCCTACGAAACCCTGTTCATTTATCAGGGCGAAGCGACCAAATATACGGTGCGCGACGGCGTTAAAATCATCGCGGACAACGTATTCAACGGCAATTACGATCTTGAAAAGGTCACCATCCCCGGCACGGTCACGTCGATCGGAAGCTATGCGTTTGCCGAAGGATATCTCTCCGAACTTTACTTTGAAGCCGGCGGGACAGAGACTTTGACCATCGGCGATTATGCCTTCTACTATTCCAGAATCGCAACCATGCACCTGCCCACAGACAGAGACGTCGTTATCGGCGACTATGCCTTTGCGGAAATATCCGATTCTTCTTATCTGACAGACGTCGACCTCGGCGGCACGACGGAAATCGGCGACTATGCCTTTGCCGGCTCCGGAAATTACAGCAGCTTTACCATTCCCGCGAGCGTAAAGAGCATCGGCAACTACGCCTTCGAAGGCGGATACTCGAGCCGTGCGGTAACATTTACCTTCGCCGGAGACTCGTCGCTCGAAACGATCGGCGCGTTCGCATTTACGGGAAGGAAGATCGAATCCATCACCATCCCCGCAAGCGTTACGAGCATCGGTGCATGCGCCTTCGAAGACTGCGACGACCTCACCTCTATTACCTTTGAAGACGGCGAAGCGCCGCTCGTATTCGGCGCGGCGTACGGCAGCTATACGGGTAACGTACTCAGCGGCACGCTGGTCGAAAAGGTCGACTTCCCGGCAAGGCTGACTGTGTTGAGCGATCAGGCATTCTATTATAACAATTCTACGACGGAGGTCACATTCCCTGAAAACAGCCGGCTGACGACCATCGGTGCGGAAGCATTCAAACACGGCAATCTGCAGAAGATCAAACTTCCCGCAAGCCTGAACAATACGGACGTGATTGCCGTCGGCAACGAAGCGTTCAGCGGTGCGCCTTTGACGGAATTTTCCTTCGCGGAAGGCGGCACGGGCAAAGTAACGCTGGGCGAAAGCGCTCTCGCTTTCTCCTATAGCTCTGCCGTGACGGAGATCACCCTGCCCAAGACGCTTGCTCCCTTTACGGCGGGCGGAACGACGATCCCCGCCCTCGCGAACGGTGCGGACGTATTCTCCGACGCGCTCGAATCCATCTCTGTTGAAGAAGGATGCAGCGATTACGCCTCTGACGGAGGCATGCTCTATTCCGCCGACTATTCCCGACTGATCCTCTGCCCGACCGCAAAGAGCGGCAAGGTTACCGTACATGCGCAGACAGAGGTGATCGGCAGCAACGCGTTCAGCGGCTGCAGGTATATTACGGAAATCGAGTTCCCCGCCGGCAGCGCCCTTACGACGATCGAAGACAGAGCGTTTGCGAACTGCGGCGTTATCCCCGAACCCGATACCGAAGAGGGCTTTACCGACCTTGTCCTGCCCGACGGCGTGACGAGCATCGGCGCCGACGCGTTCATGAACTGCCCCATCGTATCTCTCACGCTTCCCGCTTCGTTCGACGATTTTGACAGCGCGATGCTCAACAACTGCAACACGCTTACTTCGCTCAACGTGGCGGAAGGAAATAAGACGTATGCGTCCAAAGACGGCGTGCTTTTCACGGCGGACGGGGAGACATTGCTGTATTACCTGCCCACGCGGACAGATACGGCTTATACCGTACCGGACGGAACAATAACCATTGCCGCAAGCGCATTCTCCGACAATACTTCGCTTGAAAGCGTTACCATTCCCGCTTCGGTCGGCAATATCGAAGCGAATGCATTCAGCAACTGCTCCTCGCTCGCCGAAGTGACGATCGGCGAAGGCGATACGGTGCTCGTTATCGGCGATTACGCGTTCAGCAGCACGGCAATCGAAACGCTCGACCTGCCTTCGCGCACGACGGCGATCGGAAACAATGCATTCAGCCGTTCCCTGCTCACTTCGCTCGCGTTCGGCGACAACAGCGGACTCACTTCCATCGGCGAAAGCGCCTTCGAAGGAACGCTCATCGAAGATATAACCCTGCCCGCCGGACTGCGTTCGCTCGGAGAGCTTGCTTTCAGCAACTGCTCCGCGCTCACGCGCGTTACCCTTTCGGAGGGTCTTACGAGCATCGGCGATTCTGTTTTCTCCGGCTGCTCCGCTTTGGAAACAGTTTCCCTGCCCGCTTCGCTGAATACGGTCGGAACGATGCTGTTTGCCAATTGCACCAGCCTGAAAAACGTTATTTTTGCGGATAACTCGCAGATCCGCACCCTGCCCGTGAACACCTTCTACGGATGCTCCGCGCTTGAATCCATTACGCTTCCCGCGAGCCTGACCGAAATCCCGGGCAAAACGGAGGCGGGCAGCACGCCTACTTCCGATAACCGCGGCTTGTTCCAGGGTCTGACGTCGCTCAGAAGCGTCACGTTCGGCGAAGGAAGCCTCTGCGTTTCGATCGGCATTTCTGCCTTCGAAGATTCCGGGCTGGAGTCCATTCAGCTTCCCGCTTCGGTCGCGAGCATTGAAAATTCCGCATTTGCAGGAACGTCGCTCACGCAAATCACCATTCCCCGCACGGTCACGAGGCTCGGCGGCTATGCATTCAATAACTGCACGCTGCTGGAAACGGTACGACTGGGCGAGGGACTGACCGAACTCCCCTCCAACATCTTCGGAAACTGCCGCAGCCTTGCGGAGATCACGATTCCCGCATCGGTGTCGGTGATCGCCGAAGACGCCTTCAGCGGATGCATAAACCTTAAAAACATCACTCTTGCGGGCGGAAACACCGCGTTCACCCTGATCGACGGCGTGCTGTACGACAGCGAAATCACGCAGATCTACTTCATGCCGCACGACATCACCGAATATAAGATCCCCGCAACGCTCACGACGGAAACGGTCGTTTCTCTGCTGCGTGAACGCACACAGCTTCAGACGGTTACCGTGGAAGAGGGCAACACCGCATATCATGCGGCTTTCGGCGCGCTGTATTCCGCAGACCGGACGCTGCTGCTGATCCCTGCGGCAATGACCAAATTTACCGTCGCCGCAGATGCGGCTGCGATCGATGCGGCTCTGCTGATCGGTTCTTCCGTCGAAACCATATATGTTGAAGAGGGTTGCACGAACTTCAAAGAGAGCGGCGGCATACTGTACACGACGGCAGATTCGGAACTTCTCTATATCCCCGCCGCCGTCACCGAGTTCGTCGTCCCCGAAGACATGCATCGGATCGACACGGATATGCTTGCAAACAGCAATATCGAAAAGATCAGCGTGGAGGAAGGCAACACCTCCTTCCATGCGAAAAACGACATCCTCTACGACGCGCAGTGGAAAGTTCTGTTTATTCCTTCCACAGCGAAAAATGTAGTCCTTGCGGCGGAAACCACGTCCGTTTCGACCTATCTGCTCGAGGATCTCGACATCGAAACAATTTCGGTCGAGGAAGGCGGCACCACATACAGCTCTGCATTCAATGTGCTGTACAACAAGTACGACGACATTTACTTTATCCCCGCTTCGCTGACCACCTATACGATCCCGAAGGATCTGACGACCCTCGGCTACAGCTCCGCGCTCAACTATTCGAACGTTACGACGATCGACTTTGAAGAGGGCGGGACGGAACCCCTGACGATCGAAGGCGATTTTATTGAGGACAACGATACGATTCAGACCGTTCACATCCCCGCGCGCGCCGTTCTCGAAAGATATGCGTTCTATATGATTTATTCACTGCGTACCGTTGTGCTCGAGGATGGATTGACCAACATCGGCCCGAACGCATTCTATTACTGCACCGGCGTCGAATCGATCACGATCCCGAGTACGGTCACGACGATCGGAAGTAATGCCTTCTACGGTTGGAGCGAATCGCAGACGATCTATGTTCCGTTCGCATCCGCCGACGACCTGCCGGCCGGGTGGGACAGCTCTTGGAGCGGCGACGCTACCGTCGTTTACAGCGGTCAGACGCAAGGTTGAATCACGCGCGCTTCAGCGCAACCGCCCGCATTTTCGGGCTGACATTGAAAAAACAGACCTTTTGCCGACGGGATAGGAGAAACTTTTCTCCTATCCTGTCACAGCGAAAAAAGGAGGCTTTCTATGGACAGGAAAAACAGTCCTTTTAAGATGTACAGGCGAAGATTAGTCGCTGCGGCAGCTATATCAAGCGCCGTATACGGGTTGATGCTCGGTGCCGCGGCGGCATTTGCAGCCGCGCTTATCGGTTGGTTTACCGACTTTGCGGGCGTGGTATGGCTCGCCGTCGGAGTCGGGGCGGGCATTGCCATCGTTGCAGGACTGCTCTTCTATTTTCTGAAATTCCGCCCCACCGGGCATGACGTGGTGCGGCGCATCGACAGCATGGGGCTGGAAGAGCGTACGCTGACCATGACCGAACTGGAAGGCGCGGATACCGACATCGCACGACTGCAAAGGCAGGATGCACAACGGCATCTTGATAATGTAAGCGGCGGACAGGTAAAGGCGGCTTTCCCCCTGCTGACCGCAGGCAAGGCTGCCGTTACGGCGCTTTGCGCTGCACTGTGCCTCGGGATCGGGATGACGACCGTGGCAGGACTGACGCAGGCGGGCGTGATCGATACGCCCGGATTCATCGATTCTGAACGTGAAAAATACGTTACGGTTTCGTACATGTTCGATGAGGGCGGCGAAATTCTGGGAGAAACCGATCAGATACTTCTGCCGGGAGAAAACGCGCAGCCCGTTGTCGCCGTCCCCGAAGACGGCTGGATTTTCCTGCGTTGGAGCGACGGGAACCGTTCGACCGAGCGCACGGACATGAATATCACCCAAGACCTGATTGTAACGGCGATTTTTGAGGAGATCGGCGACGGCGAAGATGATTCCGACGGCGACTCCATGGAAAATGAAGGCGAGGAAGATACCGACCAGAATATTCCCGCGGACGATGACGGCGACGGCAGCGGCAGCTCGGGCGACGGCGGCGACGGCGGCAGCGGCGACGGCAGCGGCAGTTCGGGCGAAGGTTCCGGCAGCGGCGAAGGCGGCGAAGAAGGTCAGGGCAACGGTCAGGGTCAGGGCGACGGCTCCGGCGGCGGATGGTCTGACAATAATCAGGTCATCGACGGTGAAACAAATTACCGCGACGTGCTTGAGCAATATTACGACCTCGCAATGGAATACATCAACAGCGGCGAAGAAATCCCCCCCGAAATAAAGGAATTCATTGAAAATTATTTTAACAGCCTGTAAAATTCAGCGGCGGGCAGATCTGCTTACCGAAAATCAAGCATAACAAGGAATAAACAATATGATTACCGAACAAGATATCCAGCAATTCAGCAAACAGTGCGAGCGCATCTTCACGCAAATCCGCCGCGACGTTATCGGGCAGCAGGAGGTCGTGGAAGGAACCGTAATCGCAATGATCGCGGGCGGCAACGTGCTGCTCGAAGGCGTGCCGGGCGTAGGCAAGACCCGCCTCGTGCGTACCTTGGGGCGCGTGTTCGACCTCCCCTTTTCGCGCATTCAGTTCACACCCGACCTGATGCCCGCCGACGTGACGGGTACCAACATCATCGTCAAGGATGACTCCGGAAACTCGACGTTCAGCTTCCAGCCGGGGCCGATTTTCAGCAATATCATCCTCGCCGACGAAATCAACCGTGCTACACCGAAAACGCAGTCTGCCTTGCTGGAAGCGATGCAGGAGCATACCGTGACCGTTATGGGCGTTTCCAGAAAAATGCCCGAGCCGTTCTTCGTGCTTGCCACGCAGAACCCCGTCGAGCAGGACGGTACTTATCCTCTGCCCGAAGCGCAGATGGATCGCTTCATGTTCAAACTCGTCGTGCCAAACCCCAGTCTGGAAGAGCTGATGACGATTGTCGACATGACGCAGCAGACGATGGAAGAAGTTGCCGAACCTGCCTGCACGGGCGAGGAGCTGCTCGCCATGCGCGCGACGGCGAACCAGATTCCCGTCGCTCAAGACGTGATGCGCTATGCCATGACGCTCTGCTCGGCGACTCACCCCGACAGCGAATGCGCCAGCGAGGCGGCTAAAAAATACGTCCGTCTGGGCGCCAGCCCCCGTGCAGGTCAGTCACTGATTTCCGCGGCGAAGGTCAAGGCGCTGATGAAGGGGCGCTTCAATGTTTCTTTCTCCGACCTGAACGAGCTCGCCTATCCCGTTCTGCGCCATCGCATGAAGATGAACTTCGAGGCGATCGCCGAACGCGTTTCTCCCGACGAAGTGGTATCCATGATCATTTCGGAGGTCGGAAAGAGCTTCGGGCTGGGCAAGGACACGGCGCCTCTGCCCGTACAGGAAAAGAAAAAGCGTTTCGGTAAAAAATAATGAAGGTATCGTACATAAACGATGATTTTTTCAGCCGGCTGGAAACGTGCGCGCTCAACCTTCGGACTGATCTTACAGGGTTTTTCGGCGGAAAACATCTCGTAAAAACGTATGGGCAGACGGTGGAATTTGCCGACTACCGCGAATATATGCTCGGCGACGATATACGCCGCATCGACTGGAATCTGTTCAGCCGCTTTGAGAAGTTTTTTCTGAAACTCTTTACCGACGAGCGGCAGATGCACACGCAGATCTATATCGACTGCTCCGCTTCGATGGGAAAACCGAACGCGAAAAAGGCGGCGTACGCGCTCGGCTTTGCCGCGGCGCTGGGTTTCCTTTCCGTGCATAATATGGACAAGCTCTCCTACCGCCTTATCCGCGGCGGCAGCTGCACCGATCCGTTCGGTCTGATCGTCGGAAAAACTCCTTTCTTCCGCGCCGTGAGCGAATTTGAAAGCATTCCGTTTGAAGAGGAGGCAGACCTCGGCGAGGCAATCCTCTCTTCGGAAGTTTCCAACGGCAACGGGTTGAGCGTGATCGTCTCCGATTTTTTCACTGAAAGCGACTGGAAAAAGGCTGTCGATTTTCTCTGTTATAAAAAACGGCAAGTTCTGCTCGTGCAGGTGCTTGCGCCCGAAGATCGCGACCCTTCTTATTCGGGGCGCGTCAACCTGATCGACAGCGAATCTGCCGATGCGCTCGACGAGCGGAACATGAAGATCAACGCCACCCGCGGAATGCAGCTTGCCTATGCCGAAGCGCTGAAAGATTACCTGGCGGATATGCGCTCTTTCTGCACGTCGCGCGGCGCTGAATTTGTTTCCGTAACCTGCGATAAACCGATCGAAAAAGAACTTTTCGGCGAACTTCTCAAAACCGGTATACTTGAATGAACTTACTTTTACCCTGGGGGCTTTTGGGGCTGCTGTCTGTGGCAGTTTTGCTCCTTATTTATATTCTGCGCCCCAACTATCAGCATAAACTCGTTTCCAGTACTTTTATATGGAAACTCAGTTTGAAATACCGAAAAAACAGAATTCCGATCAGCCGGCTGCGGAATATTATTATCCTCATTTTACAGATCCTGCTGCTCGTGAGTCTTGCTTTTATGATGGCAAAACCCGTAATCCCGCTCTTTTCGACTGTTTCCGCTCATGAAAAAATCGCCGTCATCGATGCATCCGCAAGCATGATGGTCGCTTCCGGCGGACAAACGCGCTTCGAGCGCGCCGCGGAAAAGGTAAAACAGCTTACACAGGAAACGCTTGCCTATGAAGACGGTTATATGAGCGTTATCGTTGCGGGGACGGATGCGCAGTTCCTCTTTTCCCGCCTGAATTCGGAAAATTCCGATCAGGCGGAAAATCTGCTCGACGAGCTGACGCGCGATCTTTGCGGGTACGGCTCGGCAGACATCGGCGGGGCGGCAGAACTTGCGGAAGAAGTTCTCGCGGTCAATTCGGATGCAGAGGTGCTGTTCTATACCGCGACCGAATATGCGGACGGAGGTTCCTTCGAAATCGTGGATGTTTCCGCTGACGATGATTGGAACGCCGCGATCCTTTCTGCCACGCCCGTACTCGGCGACAGCAATACCTATTCCTTTACCGTAAACGCGGGGTGCTACGGCAGCGCACAGCGCCTGAAAATTTCCCTGCAGCTTTCGGGGGTGAACGGGAATGCAAACAGCACGCTCATTGCCGAGCGTTGGGAAACATTTGCCGACGACGAACCGGAAAAGACGCTCGAGGTAACCTCTGCGGATTTCAACGGCACGCCCATCGTATCCTTCTCTTCCCTGTATGTGGTGATCGAAGCGCAGGATACGATGCAGAACGACAACACCTTCAACGTGTACGGCGGGCAGAAACAGCCTCTGCGCGTACAGTACGCGAGCAGTAAGCCGAGCAATTTCTACCCGAACTTCGTTATGACTTTCCGCAATACGTTCAACGACTATTGGGACGTGCAGCTCGATGAGGTTGCCGCTTCGCAGGCAAAAACGGAAGGTTACGACCTGTATATCTTCGAATATGCAATGCCCGAAACGATGCCTACGGACGGCATCGTATGGCTTGCCGCGCCGGATACTGCGCCGAACGGCTCGGGGTTGGAGATCGGAAGCGAGCAGACGCTCGACGCGACTTCCACGCTCTCCCCTGCCACTGTTCCGCATGCGCTGATGGACGGCGTGCGACCGGAAACAATTACGGTTCAGCGCTATAAACGTGTTACCGCCGCGATCGATGCGGGGTATCAGGAGCTGATGTTTTTCAACGGCGACCCGATGCTCTTTTTAAAGGATGAACCTACGGCGAAAGTAGTTGTCACGCCGTTGCGCATAGACAGGTCGAACATCAGTATTTCCGTGGCATTTACGCGGCTTATGATCAATTTCTACAACTATTATTTCCCCCGCACGGTCGATCAGAACTCCTTTGAGGTCGGGCAGCCTATTCAGCTGAACGCGCGCGGGCAAAACCTGCAGGTAGACGGCGCGGGCGAGCAATTTACCTTCGACTCCTTCCCCGCCGAAATGGTTGCCGAAATGCCCGGTGACTACACCGTAACCCAGACGGATATGGCAGGCAGCCCCGTCGTGGAACAATTTTTTGTGCATATCCCGAACGCCGAAAGCAATATCGCAAGGCTTGCCGACAGGCTCCCTGACCTCTTTACGGGAGAAACAAGCGAGGAGAGTTATAACGACCTGCTCCTCTGGCTCGCCGCGGCGGCGCTCGTGCTGCTCTGCGCCGAATGGCTGTTGCATTCGCGCGAAAATCTGTAAACAGGAGCTGTTAAACGAATGACCGATTTCAGAATAGATTTTAACAACCCGTGGCTGCTGCTCCTGTTCATCCCTGTTCTCCTGCTGATCTTTATTCCCTTTTTCCGCATTCCGCGGCGCTTCCGCGGGACGCGCAACCGCGTTATTTCCGTCGTACTTCATACGCTGGCTTCGGCACTGTGCATCTGCCTTATTGCAGGCGTCAGCTTTTCGTTCAATGTTCCGAACCGCGAAAATCAGCTGATGATCGTGGTCGATGCTTCCGACAGCAATGCCGAGCAAGCGGCAAAAAAGGACGAATATGTGCAGAACATTCTGAACATGTGCGGGGAAGGGTATCAGGTCGGTATTGTCAAATTCGGGCTGAATACCGTTTATGCAGCCCCCCTTTCGTACGACACGAGAGATTCTTTCCGCCAATACCTCGGCTCCGCCGACCCCGATCTTTCGGCTACCAATATTGCGGGCGCCCTGGATTTTGCGGCAAAACAGTTCGATAATCCCAAAACTTCCAAAATCGTTCTCCTGTCCGACGGTTTGGAGACGGACGGGGCGGCGCTCGCCGCCGTACAGCTTGCCGCCGCAACGGGGATTAAGGTGGATACCATTGAGTTCGCAAACGACGAGCCGCAGGAAATCCAGCTGCTTTCCGCCGAAATGCCGCAAAGCAGAATCGTTCTCGGCACGGAAGCTCTCCTTACCCTGACGGTGGAGAGCCGGTTTGAAGGAACCGCGAACGTAGCCGTCACGGTTACCGACAACGGATTTGCCGGAGAAGCGCAGTCGTTCACGATCGCGCCCGGTCAGCAAACCCTGACCATCCGGCACGAATTTCAGTCTGCCGGCTTGCATGACCTGCTGTTCTCGATCGAAGGAAGCGAGGACACGGAAACCCAGAACAATACATTGCGTTCTTACATCAACATATCCCTGCTCGACGACGTGCTCATCCTTGAAAACATTCCGGGCGAAGCGGATTCGCTGGAAAGCATTCTCTCCGAAAATTATACGGTGAATGTCTTAAACATCCGCGACGACGCCGCACTTCTGCCCAAAACGGCGAAGGAAATGTGCGCGTATCAGAACGTCGTACTCGTCAATATGGCGAACTCCGACCTGACGGACAGCGAGATCGGCGTACCGCTCGACGAAATTCTGTACGACTACGTTTATACCTACGGCGGCAGCATGCTGACGGTGGGCGGCGAAAACGATACGGGCGCGGACGGAAATCCCGTGCCGCACGCGTACAACCGCAGCGACCTTGCCGGCACGCTTTTCCAGGAAATGCTGCCGGTTGATGCCATTGACTATTCCCCTCCGATTGCCGTCATGCTCGTCATCGACAGTTCCGGTTCGATGAGCAGCGGGCGGTTCCCCGCCGCGCTGCAGGGTGCGGAAGAAACGCTGAACGTTCTCAACGACCGCGATTTCTGCGGCGTAATGACTTTTTCGACTTCTTCTTCGGAAGAGGTGAGCGTGCTGCCGGTTTCGCAGAGGGAAACTATTCGTGAAGCCATCCGCAACCTCGGCGACGGCGACAGCGGCTCGGCGGAAGGCGGAACCGTTTTTGCCGGTGCGATCGACCGCGCCGGGCGCGCGCTCGCGTCCATACAGGAGGCGGAGAGAAAGCATATCGTCCTCATTACGGACGGCGACCCGAGCGACTCGCTGGAGGAGCCGACCGACGGCGGCGTCTGGTACGGGCAGTATATCGACTATAACTACGAACAGGGCATCACCCTTTCCGTCATTACCATCGGCGCAAGCTCCGGCAATATGACGCAGATGCGCGAAACCGCCGAGCGCGGTCACGGTAATTACTTCAACGTCGAGCTGACCGATCCAAATCTCGGCGGCACGGTCGGTTCGTATATGCAGCAGGATCTGGCGGAAGTCACCCTCTCCGAAATTCAGGACGGCGAGGAATTTGTTCCGACCATCGAAGACCATACATCGATCTTTACGAATATCGACACGCGCGCCATCCCTGCTTTGACGGGGTACTACGGCACCCGTGCAAAATCCGATGCGAGCGTTCAGCTTATCCATGAATATGTACCGATTTATGCCTCCCATGCCTTCGGCAAAGGCAATGTAGGTAGTTTTATGTGCGATTTGAGCGGGATATGGTCAGCCGAGTTTATTTCCGACGATACGGGAAGGCAGCTGATCAAAAACATCGCCGAAAGCCTTGCTCCGCTGAATGAACTGCAGCCGGATCTTCTGGACTTTGTGCTGGAGCAGACGGAGGACAACTATTCCAACCGCCTGAAAGTATATACCGACCTTGCCGAAGGCGAAAGTATCCGGGTAACGGTCGAGCCTGTTTCGCAGAGCGGTCAGATCGTAACGGTTACGCCTTCCAGCGATAATGTCAGCTTCAATTTTTCGATACGCACATCGGGCGTATACCGTATCACCATCGAAAAAATCGTTACGGCAGACCCGAGCGCGGCACCGCTCGCTTCGGTACAGCTGTACAAGAGTTTCTCCTATTCGGAGGAATACGACGCGATCCGTGATGCCGACGAAGGCAAAACGCTGCTCGCTTCCCTCGCACAGGATTCGGGAGGCTCGGTAATCACCGACCCTGCGCAGATATTCACGAGCTTCGAAGAATTCCTGCATAGGATTTACGATCCCCGGCTCATACTGCTCATCGTTGCAATAGTCTGCATATTGCTCGACATCGCGGTGCGCAAATTCAAATTCAAATGGATTCACGAGATAATTCGCGACAAACGAACTATGAAAGAACTGAACGAACCCGACAGGCAAAGCGCGCTCTCGCCCGACGAGCGCAAAGGAGGTAAAATTTGAACGGACGGCTTCATACGATGAAGAAGGTGTATCGGATATTCCTGCCCTTCCTGCTGTGCTGTTTGGTTTTGCCCCTTGCGGCGTGCAAGGCGAGCCTGCCTGCTCCGAGCGGGGTAAATATTGATCCCATAACCCTTTCCCTCTCCTGGAATCCCGTCAGCGGCGCCGATTATTATACGATTCGCGTCGAAGGCACGGGAGATACCCGGGAAATCGACTCCTCGCAGAATTCCTATTCTCTAGAAAGCCTTGAAGCCGGCAGCTATATGCTGCACGTCAAAGCGGTAGCGGGAATGAATAACGCGCTGACCGATTCCGCCTGGTCGAAGAGCCTGACCTTTGTACGCGAGGCGGAAACCGGACTTACCTTCCGGCTCATCGACAGCAATACCGCCTTCGAAGTGTCCGGATTGGGAACCGCATCCAATGACGTGACGGTACCCGATACCTACCGCGGCTTACCCGTTGTAGCCATCGGCGAACGGGCCTTTTACAATAAAAATACGCTGACTTCTGTATCGCTCGGCAAAAATATCGAAACGATCAGGGCGCAGGCTTTCGAAAACTGCGTTCAGCTAAACAGCGTTTCCCTGCCGCAGGGTCTGACCTCGATCGGCGAGCGGGCATTCCAAAGCTGCCGCGCACTCGACGACGATATTGTTTTCCCAGACAGCGTTACGGAAATCGGAGCACAGGCGTTCGGCTATTGCCGCGCGCTGCGCTCCGTTCAATTCGGCAAAAACCTGAAAACCATCGGCGAGAGCGCATTCCACGGCTGTTCTTCGCTCACTTCGGTTTTGATTCCGGACAGCGTTACGAGCCTCGGCGACGGAGCCTTTGCCGATTGTTCGGGCATCGTTTCCGCAAAGATCGGGAGCGGTGTCGCAGCGATCGGAACGGACACCTTCCGCAGCTGCGATAAACTTACTTCCGTCCAGTTCGGCGGGGCGGAAGAGAGTATCGGCGATTTTGCCTTTGCCGAATGCCCTGCCCTGCAAACGGTCAGCCTGCCCGAAAGCGTCAGAACGATCGGCAAACAGGCATTTTACGGGGATACGGCGCTTACCGAAGCGAAGATCGGCGCAAACATCGAAAAGATTTCCTCTGCGGCTTTCGCCGAAACGGGAATCATGAAAAAGACCGGCGCGACCTATCTGGGAGACTGGTTCCTCGGCACGAGCGAAGGCAGCGAGCCGGCTTTCCGCGACGGTACGGTCGGCATCGCCGATTACGCGCTCCAGGGATGGGAAAACCTGCCCGGAATCCTCTCTCTGCCCGATTCGGTGAAATATATCGGCGAAGGCGCTTTTAAAGACAGTGCCAGCCTTGCCGACGTGATACTCGGCAGCGGCGTCGAACAGATCGGCGACTATGCGTTCGACGGCTGTACCGGGCTTACCCAGATCATCCTCGGCGCGCGCGACGATACGCAGGAAGGCAGGCTGGGCGAAAGCTCGCTCACCTCGATCGGAAGTTACGCTTTCCGCAAATGCGGTTTTCTGACCGAGATCACGATGCCCGAGACGCTCGGACATATCGGCACCTACGCCTTCCGCGACAGCGGAATTTGGGAAAACGGCGAACGCGTGGTCTATGCGGGAAACTGGTTGGTCGATTTCAAGCCGAACGATATTATCGGCTCCGTTTCCGTTCAGGACGGAACGCGCGGAATTGCCGACTATGCTTTCTACCAAAGCACGGAGCTGACCGGTATTTCTATTCCGGAAAGCGTGCAATACATCGGGCGCAGTGCATTTTATCAATGCACTTCCCTTGCCGAAGTGACCCTACCCGACGGACTGACGGAGATCGAGGATTATACATTCTACCATTGCGACAGCCTCGTTTTACCAAATCTGCCCTCTTCCCTCAAGCGAATCGGGCGCAGCGCCTTCTACAAATGTGCGTTGGCGACGCAGATGAATCCGAACCAAGTTCTGAATATCCCCGCAAGCGTTACGGAGATCGGCGCCTATGCTTTTTATGACACGGGATTCGAATACGAAGACCCGAACGGTACGGAGCAGGACGGTTCCCTGGTTGCGTACGGAGGCATCGTGGAAGTCAATATCGGCAGCGGCGTCAAACAGATCGGCGAACGTGCCTTTGCAAAGACTGAATCGATTAAAAAAGTCACCATGGGCGATGCGGTCGAACAAGTCGGCGAACGTGCTTTTTATCAATGCACATCGCTTGCCGACGTGACCTTCGGCAGCAACGTGAAAGAGATCGGCGACCGCGCATTCTACGGCTGCACTTCCCTTACTTCCGCCGAGATGCCTGCTTCCGTCGCCAGGATCGGAAATTACGCATTTTACAAATGTTCCGCGCTGGCGCGGGTACGCTTCGGCAACACGGAGAGCATCGGCGATTACGCGTTCTTCGGATGCACGTCGCTCCGCTCGCTGCAGCTGCCTTCTTCCTTGCTGACGCTCGGAAATCAGGCTTTCCGCGGCTGTTCCGGGTTGGAAAGCGTTACACTGCCGGGCAGCGTTTCCGAAATCGGTGCGCACGCCTTTTACGGCTGTTCCGCCCTGACCATTTACGCAGGCGCGGCACAGGCGGGGGCAGATTGGAACACGCGCTGGAATTCCGCTTACCGCCCTGCGGTTTGGGGCTGCTCCTTCGGGGAGGACGGATACCTCGTTTCCTTCACCAAAACGGATGCCGGCGTAACCGGCATAACCGCGGCAACCCCACTTACGCCGCCGCGCAGAGAAGGGTACAGTTTTGCAGGCTGGGCGCGCACGCTCGGCGGAGCTGCCGAATATGCGGCGGATGAATTGGATAAAGTTCCCGACGGCACAATACTGTATGCCGTTTGGGTACTGGAATAAAATTGGCTGACTATGCGTACTCTCTTACGGGCGGCGCACAGATTATACTGAATTAGGAAAAGGTGAATTTCATGAAAAAAGCACTGCTTGCGGTTCTGACCGCTCTGCTCCTGCTGGCTTGCGCAACGGCAGTTGCCTGCGCCGGCGCTCAAAATGTTGCCCTTGACCCCGGTTCAGCTCCGCAAACGATTTACGTTCTCGGCAGCGATCTGAATTTAGATAAGGGCGCGTTGGTGGTTGACGGAGAAACTGTTCCTCTGAATGCGGACGGCGTTGAAATTACGGGTTACGATAAGGACAAACTCGGACAACAGACGCTGACCGTGACCTATAAAGGAAAGAGTACGCAACTGATCGTCAACGTTGTCCCCGCTTTTCAGGCGGCGGAAAAATACGTCTATTTCCTGGGCGAAACCTTGGAAGACGCGCACCCGCGCTTTATCGTTACCGCTACTGACGGAACGCAAACACCGGTCAATATCGGCGATGCCGGACTGACTGTTACCGGTTTCGATTCCTCCAAAGCCGCCGAAACGCTCACGCTCAACGCCTCCTATCAGGCAAACGGGCAGAATGTTACGGGAACGTTCGATGTTTCCGTATGCGAGCCGCAGGTCAGCTTCCGTAAGCCGACCAAGCATGAATACGGCAACCATGAAACAAAACTCGACATGACGGGTGCTTCGCTCACGCTGAAAGACGCAACCGGAAGCACGACGCGCAATGTCAGCACCGACGATATTGTGACCGAAGGCTTTAATCCCTCTGCCGTTACCGCAGACAAGCCTTCCGCCACGCAGACAATTTCGGTAAAATACCGCGGCAGAACGGTCAGCTCGTTCGAAGTTACGATCGAATACAGCAATGTATCCAAGTTCAGGGCGGCGGCGGAACAGCTCGCCAAGCTCGATTGGAGCTGCTATGAGCGCCCTACCGAGGAGAACCCCGGAATGCGCGAGCCTGCTGCAGCTACGCCTGAGCTGAAAGAACTTTCGGTTGAAATGCTGCAACTGTATTATACTTTCACACGAAATGACCTCGTGTACCTGAAGCTCTCCGAACTGGAAAGCGTTGCAAGGCTTGCCGTCGTTTCCAGCTACAATGAGTGGATGGATGCCGTAACCGTATATGCAGATGCGTTCACGATCGACGAAGTCGGCGCCGTAGCCTATACCTGCGACACGCTTGAGGATGCGAAGAAAATTTTCGACAAACTCGGGAATGAATCCGACCCCGATACAGCGAAAATATTTGCGTTGAGCGACCTGCTGAACAACAGCATTTTGCTGGATAACTGCAAAAATTCCATCCTTTACGTCGGTTCTAAAGCGGAAAACGATTACGGCGAACTGGTCGACGTCGAACTGAAAATCAGCGATCTCGCTTCCGTCGTGCGCAGTTCCTCGTTTATGCGCAGGATCAGCCAGGTTCTCGAATGGTCGATCAATGCCTACAACGAGCTTGTGGAAGTACCTTCCCCCAGCGATTGGAAAACGGCTGACCTGAGCAGCTACGGTGCGCAGATCGAAGAAGCATACAAGACCGTTATGGAGATCAGCAACAACGAGGCGTCGGACACGAGCCTGTTCCCCCTGCTCAACGGCTGGAGAACGGAACAAGACTATTTTGAATTCCTCTACCGCTATTTCTTTGCTGACTTTTCGAACGGAGATTCTTCGACGTCTTCCAGCTCTTTGAGCAAAATCGACAGCCTTGTTGAACTGATGATGCCGATGCCCCTGGAAGCTCTGCGCGAATCGTACGCCTCCGGGCAGGTGGCGCAGGTACTGCTCCAGACTTATGCGAGCGCAGTACAGAGCGGTCAGGTTCCGCTGCTTTTTGAAAGCACCCTGTTCCTGTATCTGTATCAGGAAGCGACCGACCTGGCGGAAAAGCTGCTCGAAACGGAAGACGCGATGTACCAGTTCCTGTATACTGTGTACTATGCGCCCATCCTTTCGGAAATGCAGTCGGGCGATTACGGATACCTTGACCTGCGCAGCACTTCGGCTTACGACGAAGAAGTACAGGGTATCTGGGATCAGTATTTCAAACTCTGGAATCAGTACAATGACGACCCCGCGGCGATCGAAGACAACAAATTTAACCTGAACGTCAAGGCTATGTTCGAATCATTCCTCGAGCTTATGCCTTACCAGCAGCTGAAGTTCATCCGTTCGCTCAACTATCTGTACGGAATGTATCCTTCCGAAGATGCTCCGCAAGTCGCTCTCTATCCTGATGAAAACGGGTTGTTTACTTCCGACTTTACTTCCTTCATCTACCGTCATCTACCGTTACTATTTCAAACAGCTCGGAATCGATGCGGAAAATCCTGAAGGTACCGCATACGATATCTTTACCGACCTCATGCTGGCTTTGGAGAGTTTTGCCAATGAAGATTATACGAGCTTTTGCAACTATATGAAAAATGCGACCGAAGCATATAAAGCTTGGAGCGATACGGCTGCCTTCGATAACTATCTGCTTAACTTCTATAACAAATATGTAGGTTACTATCAACTCTTTGAACAGGTACAGGACGAAGAGGAAACTGTTTGGCAATATAAAGAACCTGACCTGGGCGAATATAAAACCGACTTTGATGCTCTCTATACCGCCACCGGCAGCGCATCTCTCGCAGCTTTGCTTATTGATGGCGAACTGTCCGGCGGTTCTGTCGGGTTGTACCTGCCCTTCTTCTCCGCGTATGAAAATATCCGCGATATTTCCGCAAAACTGGAGAGCGCTGAAGACAGTATCCGCAACGCCTACTACTTTATGGCTTATGGCGACAGCACGACGACAGAGCCGCTCTACGACGGCGTTTACGACGCAACGGATGCCTATACCCGCTACCTGCTGGCGCTCGGCGTAGAGCCGACGGCGTACGAAACGGCGGAAGAGCTCCGTGCATTCCTGAAAGGATACCAGACATATTTCTGGACGGTCGCTTCTGCCTTTATCCCCATGTATCAGGGCGAAAAATTCGACTATAAGAATGCGGAAGAGTTTGCGGGACTTCTCACCGATTATCTCAATGTCAATACGGATCAGCAATTCCTGATGATCGGTCTGGATACCCTGAACCTGTTCTACAGCGGGTTGGAGAGCTGTTCGGCTGAAATATTCGGCGCAGACAGCGCAGAAGCGGAGAAGCGGCACTCTTCTCCTCCTTGCTGACGCTCGACATCACCTATATCGCCTATACCCAGAACCCCGACGGTACGATCGAAGCGGAAGACCCCGTTACCGGCGAAGCTGCAGACGTTCCGTATGCGGAATATATTCTGAATAATTGGAAAACGGCGAAAGCAGCTTACGGCGAACTTGCCGCCGATGCAAAAACGAAGTTTGATTCGTATTGCCTGCCGCTGTATAATTACCTGACCGAAAAGTGCGCGGAACTTGCCGCATAACAAGCGAAGGTCAAAATTCAAGCCTCCGGGTTTTCCCGGAGGCTTCTTTTTTATGCGCTTTCGCTTTGTTGGAATCCTTCCTGAACCGGGAGCCGAAGCTTTCGTTCCTTATTTCTGTTTCCGCACCCGTCTTCTTTGATTTTATCACTATATTCCGAATCGGGACTCGCTTATGAATGACGCATATAACCCCGAAAGTCAAATGAAAAGCGCACCGTTTCGCTTGCAGGATACAGTGCGCTTTATCGATTGCCGTAAAAATTTCTGCCGAGCAGCGTTCCGCCCCGCAGCTGCCTGCTCCCTTACATGGCGGGAGCATTGACAGGGGCAGCATAAGTGCGGGCGGCGAGTTCCTGATTCAGCATATACAGTCCCTTAGCATCGCTGCCGAACAGTTTCATCTTTTTGATGAGATCTTCGGCATTCTTTTCCTCTTCGCCCTGCTCTTTGACGAACCAATCTAAAAACTGCATTGTTTTAAAGTCCTTCAACTCGTTCGCGGCGGCGTATATCTCCGCAATGGAAGCGGTAACGAACTGTTCATGTTCCAATCCGAACTCAAGCGCGTCTGAATGCTTTTTGTAGGTTTTATCCGGCTTGGAAATTTTACTGAAAGTAACGCGCACTCCGTTGTCGATCAAATAACGGCGCATCATCATCGCATGGTCGCGTTCCTCCTGCGCCTGCACCTGATACCAGTTTGCAAATCCGTCCAATCCTTCATCCGCATAATAATTTGCAAAATCGAGATACAGATAGGCAGAATAAAACTCTTTGTTGACCTGTTCGTTGAGCAGATCAGCGATTTTTTTATCCAACATAAAAAAGTCCCTCCTTTGATTTATCCGACGATATTATACCGCTTTTGCAAAAAAAAAGCAACGAAAGCGCGAAATGTTTCAAAAATTAACTGCTGCCCGAAAACGTACGGCAAAACTGTCCGCTTCTTTTTTCTGCACAAAACGGGCAGAATCCGCAAAGGCGCGGCTCCCGTGCGGAGCCGCGCCTTTTTATCATTACAAATATTATTTACAGGACTTTCGACAGGAAATCTTTCAGGCGGTCATTCGTCGGCTCGCCGAAGATATGTTCGGGCGTGCCTTGCTCCTGTATTTTTCCTCCGTCCATGAACAGAACGCGGGTAGCGACCTCGCGCGCAAATCCCATTTCGTGCGTGACGATGACCATTGTCATGCCCTCGCTTGCAAGTTCCTTGATGAGCGCCAATACCTCGCCGACCATTTCGGGGTCGAGCGCGGATGTCGGTTCGTCGAAGAGCATCACCTTCGGGTTCATCGCGAGCGCTCGCACGATGGCGATGCGCTGGCGCTGACCGCCCGAAAGCGTGGACGGATAGGCGCTCGCCTTATCCGCAAGTCCGATGCGCTCGAGGAGAGCGAGTGCGCGGTCTTTTGCTTCCTTTTCAATCTGCGCGACACTGCTCACTGCTCCGGCAGGCACTTCCCCGCCCCGGGAAAATAAACGGAGCCGCCGTTCTCTGCGCAGTTTCTGTTTCCCGAGCTTTACGGGCGCAAACATGATGTTTTCCAGAACCGTCAGATTGTTGAATAAATTAAAATGCTGAAAAACCATTCCCATCTGCTGGCGGTACGCGTTTAATTTACGCGACGGAATGGGGCGCGGGCGCTTCTGACGCTCTCCCTCCCCGGCAAAGGGAGCGGAAAAAATTTCGTCGCCCTCAAAACAAATGACGCCCGCCGTCGGCTGTTCGAGCAGGTTCAGACAGCGCAAAAAAGTTGACTTGCCGCTGCCGGAAGGCCCGATAACGGCAATCTTTTCGCCGCGACGGATGGATATATCCACGCCGTTGAGCACTGTGTTATGCCCGAAGCTCTTGTGCAGGTCTTTGACATCAATCATAATATCGCCCGTATCGCCCATGTCATACCTCCTTCCGCGCCACGGTCTTTTCGTAGCGCGCATCGATTGCACGGAGCCGCTTCTCCATGCGAAGACGGCACTTTTCCATCTTTTTTTCGTCGATATGCTGCTCGCTCTGTTTGAACTTCTTTTCTATGATGCGGATAATCAGCACGAGCAAATATACGACGGCAAGATAGAAGAGCGCAGCGACGATCATCGGCGCAAGATACGTTGCCATTTCGCTGCCCGAACCGATAATTCTCGCGCTGAAAGTCAGATCGATGATCCCTACCATGCTGACGATGGATGTTTCTTTGAGCAGTGCAATCAGCTCGTTGCCGATGGCGGGAATGACATTTTTGATCGCCTGCGGGATGACTATGTGCAGCATCGCCTGCCCCTCGCCCAGCCCCAAAGAGCGCGCCGCTTCCGTCTGCCCCGCATCCACCGACTGGATACCGCCGCGCAGACTCTCTGCGACATATGCGCCCGAATTGATGCCGAAAGTAAGAATAGCCGTCAGTTCGAGCGGAAATCCGCGAATCGCCAGAATCGCAAACGCCATAATAAACAGCTGCAGCGCCACCGGCGTGCCGCGGATGATGGTGAGATAGACGTCGCAGATGATGTTGGGGATAATCATTCCGCGTCCGCCCTTCTGCGCCGCGATCTTGACGACGGCGACGATGGTGCCGAGCACAAGCCCGAGCAAAGACGCTCCCACCGCGATGATGAGCGTCGTGCGGAACCCCTCGAGCACGAGCGTAATATATTCGGATGTGGAGAAAACCTCCCATATTTGCTGAAACAGCATGGCGCCTCCTTTTTATCAAAGAAGGCAAGGCATTGCGCCTTGCCTTCCGCACATTTTGAAATGAATTTTACTCGCCCAAGCCGAGATGTTGGGAAACAAGCTTGTCAATTTCACCGTTTTTGAGCATTTCTTCGAGTACTTCATTGATGGCATTGAGCAACTCGGTGTTTCCCGGCGTCACGCAGATCGCATACTCTTCTTCCGTCGCCTGGCTCTCCGTATAATAGAGAGGTGCGCACATCAGTTCGCGATCCTTCATATTGTTCGTGAGATAGGTGGCAGGCATTTCGTCGACGACGACGCAGGCAGGTCTCTGACTGTCGGTACCGCCGCCGTACATCGCTTCTACAGCCATCTGCGCGTTTTCATAGGGGTTACAGCTCGCGCCGCTTCCCTGCAATTGCCCCTTATATTCGGGGTCGTAGTCGTCGCCCTCTGCGTTGATCTCGAGGTTGACATAGATATCGCCCGTCGTATCGTTCTGCACGCCGATAACTTTGCCGCGCAATTCGCTCCACAGCACGACATCTTCATCATCGGTATTTTTGCTCACTTCGATATCCGTCGTTACAGTAGGATCCCAAATGACATACTGCACCGCCGTATAATACGGGATAGAGAAATCTACCAGCTCTTTGCGCTCGTCGGTGATCGTGATACCGGCAGCGCCGGCATCGGCGGTTCTGCCCTCGTGCACAAGCTGAATGATCGCGCCGAAATCGCCGTCCTGGAATACGACCTTCTTACCCAACTTTTCGCCGACTTTGTTCATGATTTCTACATCCACGCCTACGATTTTGCCGTTGTCGTAATACTCGAAGGGAGCGAAAAACGCATTCGTCTGGACATAAATGGTATTCCCGTCGTCACAACCTGCTGCCGCCGCGCCGACGCACAAAAGCGATGCGGCGGAAAGCAAAAGCGCCAACAACTTTTTCATGCTCTTCTACCTCATTATTTTGTATTTTCCGCTATTGCGTTTTCGGACTCCTGTCCGAAAAATAAGGGTACCCTTATTCCTTCCGCGGAATATTTTATAATAGTGTGAATATCATAACATTTCACACGCAAAAAGGCAACCGTTTTTCCTCTGCTTTTTTAATTTTTATACATATTATGCGAAAAACAGCGTATATTTTTGCCGAGTTGCGCGAGAATATGGTCTGCAAACGCGCCCGCTACGTTTGCGCCCGTCACCCGTTCCGCCTCGTTGAACAGGGCGTTGGAGTTAACTTCGCAGACGTACGGCTCGCCGCCCTCGTCCAACAGATCGACCCCGCAGTAGTCCAGCCCCAGCACTTCGGCGCAGCGGAGCGCCGCGTTCAGAAATTTTTCGGGCGGGTCTGCAAGGCTACCCTTTCCGCCCGCCTCCACGTTGGAGCGGAAGTCATGGTCGTTTTTCCGAGTCATGCAGGCGACGACTTTGCCGCCGACGACGAGTACGCGCAAGTCCTCCCCGCTCCTGCCCACACGCTTCTGGAACAGGTGCGGATACAGCTTGAATTCCTCGGCGACCGCCTGCAACTGCGCAAAATCTTGCACCAGCCGCACGTCCATGCCCCAGCTGCCGAAGCTCTTCTTCGCGACGAGCGGAAAACCCAGCCGCGCCGCGACGCCTTGCAGAAAATCTTCGCGCACGGCGGCGTCGGAATAATAGCACAGCGGCGCGGGAATCGTATCCGGCAAGTTCAGCCCCTGCCCGGCAAGCTCAATATATGTGAGCATCTTGTCGTCGCAAAGCTCTACGGCGCGCGCGGAATTGAACAGGCGCACCCCACGCTTTTCCAGCATGCGCGGGAGATATTTGTCCTTATCCAGATTGACGAGAAAGTCGCATTTTTCCGACAACGTAAGCATATTTTTGCGCACTTCGGACAAAAACGCGCCGTTTTTGACGATCCTGACGGAGGAACCGCGCAAGCGCAATTCCTCCGCGATGCGTTCCGCCTGACGGATCATGCCGGGCGCACGAAGATAGGCGTTGACGAGAACGACGCCGTTGCATTTGCTTTCCGCCATATAAAACCCTCCAAAAAAATGCGCCGGCAAAACCGGCGCACTGATCGTAAATTGCTATACCGCTTCCCTTTGCCGAGCAAATTGCCGGTAAGAAAAGCGCGGATTCCGGCAATCAACCCTCGACACGGATGACGCTGTTTACCTCGATGACGTCTTCAAGTGCGGCGAGTTTTTCAACGGCACGCCGCACCGACAGCTCGCTCGTAAGATGCGTGATGAGGATGATGGGGATATTTTCGACACCCTCCGCCTTCTGCAGGAAATCGCTGATGCTGATGTTGTATTTCGAAAGCACCCCCGCGACCTTGGCGAGAATACCGACTTTATCCTGAACCGTCAGGCGGATATAGTAGCGACTCTTGAAATCGGTGACAAAGCGCACATTTTTATCTGCATGCTCGGTGTTCTTGAAGGTGGCATATTTCACGTCGCTGTGCGTGGCTGCATAAATGACGTCGGAGACGATGGCGCTGCCCGTAGGCAGGTCGCCGGCTCCGCGGCCGTAAAGCATAATATCTCCGACACTGTCGCCCGTGAGGAATACTGCATTGAAACTGTCGCTGACGGATGCGAGCGGATGATTCGCACGAATAAACGCGGGATGTACGCGCACCTCGATATTCTTGCCGCCGTCGTTTTTGCCGATGGCAAGAAGTTTCAAAACATAACCAAGGTCTTTGCCGTACTCAATATCCTGCCCCGAAATCTCCGTAATCCCTTCCCGATATACGTTCTCCAAAGGAACGCGGGTATGGAAGGCGAGGCTGGAGAGAATGGAGAGCTTGTACGCCGCGTCGAATCCTTCGACGTCCGCCGTCGGGTCTTTTTCCGCATAGCCGAGCTTTTGCGCATCTTTCAAGACTTCCTGATACCCCAACCCCTCGCGAGCCATACGGGTAAGGATATAGTTGGTCGTGCCGTTGATGATGCCCGTTAGCGAGGTGACGACGTTCGCCTGCATCCCGTCGATGAGGGTGCGGATAATGGGAACGCCTCCGACGCAGCTTGCCTCGTAATACAGCCCCGCGTTGGTGCGCTTTGCCGCCGCTTCCAACTCATACCAATGTTTGCAGAAGAGTTCTTTGTTGGAAGTGACGACCGATTTTCCGCCGTGCAGCGCGGCAAGGACGAAAGATTTTGCCGGCTCTACGCCGCCGATGACTTCGACCACAATATCGACATTCGGGTTGCCGACGACTTCGGCGATATTGTCATAGATCCTGCTCTCCTCGATACCGAGGTCTATCGCACGCTGACGGTTGATCTCCAGAACACATTCCACATTCAGGTCAACCCCCTGCGTTTGGCGGTAAAATTCCCGATGATCGCGCAAGATCTTATAAGTTCCGCTCCCCACGACGCCCAAGCCGAGGATCGCTACGCCGACAGTTTTCATTTTTTGCCCTCCGAACAATTTAAATCGTATAAATATTTCAGCCCCTGCAAGGTGAGCAGCTTGTCCACATGGTCGATGCACCCGACTTCTTTGGCGATGATGCCGCTGAATCCGCCTGTGGCAACGACCTGTATATCGGGAAGTTTCATTTCCCTTTTTGTTTTTTTGACGATATAATCGACCAATCCCGCAAAGCCGAACACCAGCCCTGCCTGTAAGTTGGTCGTCGTATTCTTGCCGATGACGCTCTTCGGCGTTTCAATTTCCACGCGAGGCAATTTTGCCGTCCCGGAAACGAGCGAATCGAGCGAACCGCGCATGCCGGGCGCGACCGCCCCGCCGATGAACTCGCCCTTTTCGTTGATCGCATTGAAGGTGGTCGCCGTGCCGAAATCGATGACGATGAGCGGCGCTCCGTACTTGCGGATCGCCGCCACGTCGTTGACGATGCGGTCGGCGCCGACTTCGCGCGCGTCGTCCACGCGCAGGTTATGCCCCGTTTTGATCCCCGCACCGACGAGCATCGGCTCCACACCCAGATACCCCGCGCACATGTGCGTGATCGTATAGTTGAGCGCCGGCACGACGGACGAGATGATCGCCCCTTTCACTTCGTCGGGCGAAATCCCCTTGATTGCGAGCATGTTCGTCAGGAGCGTGCCGTATTCGTCGCTCGTGCGCTTTAAATCGGTCGCGCCGCGGAAGCTGACGGCAAGCCTGTCCCCTTCAAACAACCCGTATTTGATATTTGTATTGCCGATGTCGATGCAAAGGATCATAACGGTATTTCCTATCTTTACTTTTCCGGTTTCTCACGCGCGGGAAGCGCCGCTTGCACGGGATTCGGTTCTGCGCTTTTCCCCTCCCTCTGAACGGGAGCGCCGCAGTACGGGCATTCGGAAACATTTCCTTTTACGACGATCTTTGCGCCGCATTCCGGGCAATTCCGCACAGATTCTATCGCATTGTCCGCGGAGCTTTGTTCGCTCTCCGCTCCGGAGGAGGAACGGCGGGATGCGCGGGCGACGATCTCCGAAACGCGGAAAATAACGGGCGAAGCGATGACGTTGATGGCAAATTCTACCAAAAAATTGATACCCGCGCAGGCTATGACGAGGAAATACATGACCGACATACCCGAAAGCGCCTCGCTCGACGCGATGTATGCACCGATCGTTCCGCTCATCATCAGGCATCCCAGGATAAAAATACCTGTATTGCAGACCGGCGCCGCGACGGATGCGACGATAACGGCGGCATATTTGCTCTTTTTGCGGATCAGTTTAAACAACAGCCCCGGCACAAGCCCTGCCGCAAGACCTTTCAGCAGGCACAGAGCGACGGTGCCGAACGGGTTCTGCGAAAACAGAAAAATCGTGAATGGATCGCTCGTAACGCCCATCGCTATGACGATGGCTCCGAACAACAATCCCAAAAACGCACCCGCGAGCGGGCCGACCATGACCGCGCCGAGCACAATGGGAACAAGCACGAACGAAAGGTTCGTTCCGCCGATGCGGATGTAACTGCCCCATAACTGCAGCACGACGACCAAAGCCGTGAGAACCGCCAGAAAGGCGATGTTGCGGGAAGTAAAAAATTTCTTCCTTTCCATAAAAACCTCCATCGGATTTCCGGAAGCGGAATATCCGTGAAAAAAATGTATTTATGCGTATCCGGAAGTGAAGCCCGCGCAAAGCGGTGCCTTCTTCCGCGCATAGCGTTGTTCAGCGCCCCGATAAAACGGGGCAGAAAATAAAACGACACTTTTCGCTTTTTTGCTTTCTTATTATACCAAATCCCGCAGGCAATGGCAAGTAAATGAACGTGAAAACTTATTATGCGGGCAGGAAAGGCGCCGTACTGCCACATTCTCCTCCTCGGAAAGGCTCTTTTGTAGTATATGCAGACGCTGACACTTTCATTACGAAGAAAATCCTGCCGCAATTATGCGCAAGGAGGAACATTTTGGCAGCGTAAAACGTATGAATGAAATATAGGCAACCAAAAGATACGCCGCCGGCAAATACGCTTTCTGCGGCGGCGGGGCTGCACATTTTACCGCGGCGGAACCTTTTTACATAACCGCACGCGGCATACAGGAGGAAAGAATCAATGAACGGTTTCGGAAATTTCGGCGGCAATAACTGCCTGTGGATACTTATCCTTTTGCTTATCCTGTTCTGCTCGCAGAGCGGCATCCTGCACAATATCCTCGACAGCTGCTACCTGCCCCTCGCGCTCGCCATCGCTTATTGCATCTGCAAGAAGGGCGGACTGTGCAATCTGTTTAACTCCGGCTGCGGCTGCAAATAAGCGCCGGCGCCAAAAATCCCGTCCCTGCAACAGACCGCCCGCGGCTGCTCGCCGCGGGCGGTTTTTTTATGACTGAATTTCCGTTGCTGTTCCTTTGCGCCTTTCGGCGTTTACTTTTTCTGCGAAAGCAGATAGCTGAACACGGCGATGATCGTCTTCGCATCCTTGATCTCGCCCCGCTCGATCATATCCTTTACCTCTTCCACGGGGTAAAAACGCGCCGCGACGAATTCGCCGTCGTCCGGATGCGACTCGCCCTCCTCCGCCGTATACGCGCGGTAAATGTAAATTTTTTCGTCTGTATAGCCGGGCGTGGGATACATCGTATACATATGTTCGACGCGCGCAGCCTTGTAACCCGTTTCCTCTTCCAGCTCGCGGGCGGCGGTCACGTCGGGCGCTTCGCCGGGGTTGAGCTTGCCTGCCGGAATTTCCAGCGTTTCTTCCCGATAAGCGTAGCGGTACTGCCGCACGAGCAGAATCTTCCCGTCCATGACGAACAGCACGCACGCGCCGCCCGGATGCTCTATGTATTCGCGCGTGCAGGGTTTCCCGTCCGCGCGCAGGGCGTCGTCGCAATGCACGCGAAGGATATGCCCTTGAAACACAACTTTGTTGCTGACCGTCTTTTCCTCCAGATTCACAAGTCTTCCCTCCTTTTTTCCAGTTCTGACAGAAGAGCCGAAAGCGTTTTGCTTTTCCACCCGGCCGCTTCGGCAAAATACGAGTACCCGCAGAGCAAGCCGCATACAGCGCTCCCCTTGCAGCCGCAATTTTCCAATGCGTTCAGAATAATGAGCGCGTCGACCTTTTGATCGTCGGGCAGGCGGGAAGCAAAAACTGCGTCGCGTTCAGCCGCCACGGCGCGGAGGATATCCGTTTCCTCCCGTATGGTGCCGTCTTTCGCCGCAGGCACCGCGCCTTCGACCGGCACACCGCCGCGAAAAATCGCCTTCACGTCGTTTTTAAAGGGTTTGATGACCTGATTGCAGAATGCGTAATAACTCTCGTATACGCTGCCGTCCTCGTAAAAATATTCGCGCAGGAATTCGGACAAATCGAGCGTCATGTTATCGAGGTCGACGAGAAGGCAAAAGATAAACGCAAGTTTTTCGGACGGGTCGGGGGGAAAGAGCAGCCTACGCTTTTTGGCGGAACCGCCGGCGTAATTCATGTACTTTTCCTTCGCGGCAGGATAGTCGAAATCGCGGGTGATCTCGCGGAAAAAGGCGTAAAGAAGATCCGACGACGCAATCGATTTCAAAAGCTCGCCGATCTTTGTATCCGCAAGGATGAATTTGGACTGCATCACCTCGTCGCAGCGCCGCAAAAACAAATCGATCTGTTCCCTTCCCGTATCCATCAGTGAACTCCCTTTCTGTGCAAAATTCATAACTTTGCGTTTCCGATTATCATTATAGCACAAAAATTATATTTTATTAAGTTATTTTTCGGAAATATCTTGATTTTCCGAAAATTTTTATGTATAATATAGAAAACTAAATTCGGAGGTTGCTTTTATGAAATCGGTTAAAATCTCTCTGCAAATGGCTCAAAAGGTGAAAGATTTTGTGCGGATCGTGCAGGACTGCCCTTATGAGATCGATTTGAAGAGCGATAAATACGTTGTCGACGCCAAGTCTATCCTCGGCATCTTCAGTTTGGATCTGTCCAAACCGCTCACCGTCGAAATTCATTCGGATGACTGCGACGACCTGATCAAAGAACTCAAGCAGTTCGCCTGAAAACCTATCGAACAAATGAAACAACCGGACGAAAGGATCCGCTTTTTGCCATAAAAAGCGGATTTTTTGTCCGCAGGAAAATACTGAGTCCGAATAAAAGGAAGCCGTTCCATGCAAATCCAGGGCGAAACATTCGTTAACAAGTTAATAATGCTGTTCGTCTTCGATAAAATGGAGAGCGCGCTTTCCGAACGCACCATTATCGATATGTGTTCCACTTCCAACGATTGGATCAATTACATGGACTGCGTAATGATCATTTCGCAGCTGTTGGAGGACGGATTTATCTGTACGGTGGAAACGAATGACGATACCCTCTACACCATCACCCCCGACGGGAGAAGCTGCCTCGCGAATTTTTACATCAATATCCCCAAGAGTACGCGGGAGGAGATTTCGGTATTCGTCAAAAACAACAGTGCGCGCTACCGCAACCGGCAGGAATGCAAGTCGGACTATTTCCAAAACAAAGACGGCACCTATACTGTATATCTGCGCATCCTTGCGCCCGCTCAACCCATGCTTGATCTCAAATTTGTCGTTCCCGACCGTAAAACGGCGCAGAACATCTACAAGAAATGGGAGCTGAAGGCTGCAGACGTGTACGCCGTCATCTATGAGAATTTAGTGGATTAACCAAGAGGTCAAAGGAAGGAAAATGTTTACATACAACACCAAAGGAACCTGTTCGCGCCAGATCATCTTTGACGTGGACGGAGAGAACAAGATACACAACGTGAAATTTATCGGCGGCTGCGGCGGAAACCTGCAAGGAATAGCAAGGCTCGTCGAAGGGAAGAACATCGATGAGATCAGCTCGACGCTGCAGGGCATCAAGTGCCGCAACAACACCTCCTGCCCCGACCAGCTTTCGCAGGCGATCCGTGCATACAAAGAACGGGAACAGAATAGAGAACGTGAAAAGGACGCGCCCAAAGCATAAAGGCGCGCCCTTTTTTACACTCCCCTCCCCCGTTGCTCCTCGCGCATAATATTGCCGCGCGGCATTTCTGCCGCGCGGCTTTTCCCGCCGATTTTACCGATTGCGGAGACGGTGACAGCGCGAAAATTATCCGTTTAACTTCCGGATGCACGCATTCTTAACGTTTTCCGTGATGCCGCTCTCCGGTTTTGTAAGGATCAGGCGATCTTGCGGAAATGCCCTGCTGTAAAACCGTTCGTCGTCCAACGCGACGAACGTTTCGATCTGGGGTCGCTTTTTCAGATATGCCATGATCTCATCCCCCCGCTCGCCCCGCAGAGGCGTTCTGCCGAGAAAATTTTCCCTCGTGATCCCGAACGGTTTCAACTGCCGGAACATCGAACGAATGCTTTCGGGGAACAGTCGCCAGGAACTCGACAGCACCAGCTTACAGCCCGTCGCGGAAACGATTTCTTGCAGTTTTCGGCAACAAGCGGCGTCGAAAATTTCTTCCTCGTTGTCCCAATCCTTGTCTTTATGCAGGCAAACCACGCCGTCAATATCTAAAAACAGAACTTTCATATTTCCCCTGATCTCCTTGCAGCCTTTCGATGCAAAGGTCGCGGATTACCTCCGTAATGCCGCTGTGCGTTTCCGTTAAAATCAGGCGGTAATACGGAAATGACTCGCAATCATACATTTCATCGTCGAGCGCAATGAACGAATCTATGTCGCGGCGG
>CAJFFD010000009.1 GCA_904373255.1 uncultured Clostridia bacterium
TGCATCGCCTCCTGCCCCGTTGCAGACAAAGTCGCCATCGTCCTGCCGTGGAAGGAATTTTTCAGCGTTACGATGCGGAAGCGCCCCTCGCCGTATTTATCGAAGGAGTACTTGCGCGCCGCCTTGATGGCGCACTCGTTCGCTTCCGCACCCGAATTGGAGAAGAATACCTTTTTTGCGCCCGTGCGGGAGCAGAGCATCTCCGCCAGTTCCGCCTGCGGGCGGGTATAATAGAGATTGCTCGCGTGCTGGACTTTGTTCAGCTGCGCGATGACGGCGCTCTTCCACTCCTCGTCGTTTACGCCGAAGGAATTGACCGCGATGCCGCTGCCGAAATCGACGTATTTTTTCCCCGATTCCGACCAGAGCGTCGCCCCTTCGCCGCGGCAAAGGTCGGTCGGGAAGCGGCTGTATGTATTTGCGATAAACTTCTGATCTTTCTGCTTTAACTCTTCAAAGCTCATAATGCACCTATTTTATCTATTTTATCATAAATCGGCGGGGAAAGCAATTGTTTCCCCATCCATTTTTCACACGCCTTTGCGGAAGTTTTTCCCCCGCTCAAAAGCTCATAAAAAGAGACCGATTAAAAAATCAGTCTCCGTTTACAAACATGGTGCCGATCCCTTGGTCGGACAATGTTTCGACGAGGATGGAATGCTCCACCCTTCCGTCGATGATAAATACTTTTTTAACGCCGCGGCGGATCGCCTCGCGGCAGCAATCGATCTTCGGGATCATTCCTCCCGAAATAATGCCCTGTTTGACGAGCGAAGGAATATCGCTCACATAAATTTTTTCAATGAGGCTCGATTCGTCGTCCTTGTTGCGCAAAACACCCTTCGTGTCTGTCATGAGGATGAGGCTGGTCGCCCCGAGCGCCCCCGCAATGACGGCGGAAGCCGTGTCGGCATTGACGTTATAGATATGCCCCTCGTCGTCGTACCCGACAGTGGAAACAACGGGAATATAGCCGGCGTCGAGCGCGTCGGTAATGACCCTCGTATTCATCTCTGTAATCCTGCCGACATAGCCGAGTTTTTCGTCCGCCTTGCAGCATTTCATCATGTGCCCGTCGATACCGCAGAGACCGAGCGCCTTGCCCCCGATGCTCTCCAAAAGATTGACGAGCGATTTATTGATTTTGCCCGCGAGCACCATGCGTACGATTTCCGCCGTTTCCTCGTCCGTATAGCGAAGCCCGTCGACAAACACGGATTCCTTGCCGACCTTTTTGAGCATCTCGGAAATTTCCGGCCCGCCCCCGTGCACGAGTACGACTTTGACGCCGATCAAATTGAGCAAAACGATGTCGCGCATGACAGACATCTTTAACTGCTCGTTGATCATTGCGTTGCCGCCGTACTTGACGACGATGATTTTCCCGTTATAATCCTGAATATACGGCAGCGCTTCGATAAGCACTTGCGCACGGAACTTTTTGTCGTTGATTTCGTTGATATCCATTTTCTTACTGCCTTTGCACCAAAAATTATTAAGTCCGATAGTCGCCGTTGATCTTCACATAATCATAGGTAAGGTCACAGCCCCACGCTGTCGCCCTGCCGCCGCGGTCGTTCATATTGATGAGGATTTCAATTTCGTCGCACGAGAGAATCTTCTTCGCCTCCTCTTCCGAGAAAGGAATGCCGCTCCCGCCGCGGCACACGACGAGCGTACCCGCCTTGCTCTTGAAATCGACGTCGATTTTGGTTATATCCGCATCTGCACCCGCATAACCGATCGCGCAGAGCACCCGGCCCCAGTTCGCGTCCGCCCCGAACATCGCCGCCTTAAATAAGGAAGATTTGATGACCGATTTGGCAATGAGCTTCGCCGCGTTCTTGCTCTTTGCCCCGACGACCTTGCATTCGAGAAGTTTCGTCGCGCCCTCGCCGTCCTTGGCGATACGGCGGCATAGATTGGTCGTTACCTTGTTCAGCGCCTTGCGGAAGGTGGCAAAATCTTTTCCGCTCTCTTCGATGCAAGCGTTGCCCGCCTGACCGTTTGCAAGCACGCAGACCATATCGTTGGTCGAGGTATCTCCGTCGACGCTGACCATATTGAAGGAATCCTTCACGTCCGCGGAAAGCGCCTTCTGCAACATGGCGGGCGAGATGAAAACGTCCGTCGTGATAAAGATGAGCATGGTCGCCATGTTCGGATTGATCATGCCGACGCCCTTGCCGATCGCGCCGATTCTGCATTCTTTGCCGCCGAGCGTAAAGGTATAGGCGATCTGCTTGTCGACGGTGTCCGTCGTCATGATGCCTTGCGCGGCAAACAGGCTGTTGTCCCCCAGCCCTTTGACAAGCTCGTCCATACCCGCCGCAATCGGGTCGAGCGAAAGCGGCTGACCGATGACGCCCGTCGAGGCGACGACGACGTCCTCCGCAGGAATCCCCGTCCGTTCGGAGACCAATTTGCACATGCCCTCCGCGATTTCCTCGCCGTTCGCATTGCAGGTATTCGCGTTGCCGCTGTTGCAGACGATTGCCTGCGCATAGCCGTCTGCAACGTGCCGCTTCGTCACAGCGATCGGCGCGCCCTTGACCAGATTCTGCGTATAGACGCAAGCTGCCGCACAGCGCACATCGCTTACGATGAGAGACAGATCTCTCTTTGTCTTATTCTTGCGGATCCCGCAATGCACCCCGTTTGCTTTGAACCCCTCGGGAGCGCAAACGCCGCCTTCGATTTTCTTCATACCGGTTTACCTCAAATACGATGCAACAAATTGATTCCAATAGAACTCGCGCCTAAAGAAGCGACACCCGTTCATCCAACCCAAGCATGATGTTCATGCACTGTACCGCCGCACCCGAAGCACCTTTACCAAGGTTATCGAATACGGAAGCCAATAAAATGCGCTCGTCGTTCCCGCCGACATATATTTTCATTCGGTTCGTTCCCGAAAGTTCATTGGCGGGAAGATACGCGGGCATTTCGTCCGCAACCTGAATGAAATTACTTGACGCATAGTACTCTGCAAAATATCTTTTAATATCGTTTACAGACATTTTTTTCTGTAAAAGCCTGCCGTACAGCGGAACGGTGACGCACATACCGCTATAGAAATCGGAGACGATCGGATTAAAGACAGGTTCGCATTGCAACCCGCAAACCGCCTTCATTTCGGGCAGATGTTTGTGCATCTGCGACGTACCGTACTGGCGCGGACTGTCGAGCGCGCCGTCGCGCCCGTCCGCCTCGTATTCGGCGATCATCTTTTTTCCGCCCCCGCTGTACCCCGTAACCGAATGGCAGACGAACGGATAATCGGGCGATACAATGCCGCCCGCCACGAGAGGATATACGAGCGAAATGAAACCGCTCGCATGGCACCCGGGGACGGCAACACGGCGTGAAACGGCAATCTTTTTACGATGTTCTTCCGACAATTCGGGAAAGCCGTACGCCCACGAGGGATCGGTGCGGTGCGCCGTCGACGCGTCGATAATTTTTACTTGCTTGTTTTCGCACAAAGAAACCGACTCGCGAGCCGCCGCATCGGGCAGGCAAAGAAACACAATATCTGCCGCGTTGATTTGTTCTTTCCTTGCTTTTAAATCCTTGCGAAGCTTTTCGGAAAGGGAAGAAATTCGGATATCGTCGCGTTTTCCCAGTCTCTCAAAAATCTGCAGCCCGGTTGTTCCCTCTTTTCCGTCAATAAATACATTTATCATTGCCGTTCAATATAGACGGTTTGCGGCACGATTTTCTGCGCCGCAAACCCTTTTTAATTATTTTGCTATTTCAGTTTTTTGCTCTCCAGCATCGCATGCACCTTAATAGGCAATCCGAACAGATTGATGAACCCTTCCGCATCGTGCTGATTGTATACATCCTCTTCGCCGAACGTCGCAATCTCCTCGCTGTACAGCGAATGCTCGCTCTTCATTCCCGCAAGGATGATGTTCCCTTTATAAACTTTCAGTTTGACCTCGCCCGTCACGTTCTCCTGCGTCTTATCGACAAACGCGGAGAGCGCCTCGCGCAGCGGCGTGAACCACTGACCGTTATAGACGAGTTCGGCGAATTTAATGCCGATGTGCTGTTTGAAATGCTGCGTATCCTTATCCAGGCAGAGCATTTCGAGGTATTCGTGCGCCGCATAGAGAATACTGCCGCCGGGCGTTTCGTATACGCCGCGGCTCTTCATGCCGACGAGGCGGTTTTCCACCATATCAACGATACCGACGCCGTTCTCGCCGCCGATTTTATTCAGCTGCGCGATCAGCTCTACGGAACCGAGCTTCTTTCCGTTGAGTGCAACGGGGATACCCTTCTCAAATTTCAACGTAAGATAGGTCGGCTTGTCCGGCGCCTTTTCGGGAGAAACGCCGAGTTCGAGTATCTTATCGTACTGCGGCTCGTTGGCAGGATCTTCCAGATCCAACCCTTCGTGGGAAAGGTGCCACAGATTTTTATCTTTGGAATAATTGGTTTCCCTCGTGATCTTCAAAGGAATATTGTGCGCTTCCGCGTAGTCGATCTCCTCGTCGCGGCTCTTAATATTCCAGATGCGCCAAGGCGCGATGATGGTCATTTCAGGCGCAAACGCCTTAATCGTCAGTTCAAAGCGAACCTGATCGTTCCCCTTGCCCGTGCAGCCGTGGCAAATTGCATCCGCCCCTTCCTTTTTCGCAATTTCAACGATGCGTTTTGCAATGATCGGACGTGCGAACGACGTACCGAGCAAATATTTGTTCTCATACACCGCGCCAGCCTTCATCGTCGGATAAATAGCCCCTCCAGCTCGCTCTCCTGCCCGACGTCTGCGGACACGGCAATCACTTCGCAATTATTATAGTTCTCTTTCAGCCACGGGATGATAATGGAGGTATCCAACCCTCCCGAATAAGCCAAAACAACCTTTTTGATCTCTTTCTTTTCCATAGCCGTACGCTTCCTTTTAATTTACTGATTTAGATTATACATTGATTCACGGCGGAAGTCAAGCATTTGAGGCGCCTATTTTCGTAAAGCATACAAATAAATTCATTAAATTTTGCATAAATTTAATATTTATACATAAAAATGCAAGATTTGCTGCATAAAATCAGCTTTGTGTTTTTTCGCGCCGGTACATCAGCGTCAGAAAAGAGAAATCGCGAAGCCGACTTCTGTATTCGCGGTATGACGGACAATATTTTTCTACCAACCTCCAGAAAACCGCCGAATGATTCAGCTCGCGCAGATGACACAGCTCGTGAATAATCACATAGTCGCGGAGCTCAGGAGGAAGCATAGCCAGGCGCCAATTCAGCTTAACGCGCCCTTCTGCATCGCAGCTGCCCCAGCGCGCCTTAAAATCACAGAGCGAAACATCGTGCGGCGTCAAACCTATCCTGCACGAAAAGGAATGAACCGTTTCGTAAAGAATCCAACAGCGCGTATTTTCAAAATAGCTGCGCACGACCTTACTGCTTTTCAGAAAAAAAGCGCCGCCTTCTTCCATGTTTTTCGAGGCACCATAGTAAACCGGTCGTTCCATTCCCGAATCCAAGAGACTAATGCCCTGCCGCACCGCAGCATACCTCGCCGCAGCGGTATATTGTTCGGCGATTTTCGTCTCCACCCAATGCCTCTTTTGCTCTACAAACCGGCAAACCTCCTCTTCCGGCATACCATACGGCGCCCTGACCGTAACGCGCCCGCCGCAAACGGTCAGAGCTAGAGTACGCCGGCGGGAGCGTATTAGGGTGTATTCCATCTTACTCGAACCACACTTTCGCGGCAATAACCTGCTCGCTCCCGTTTTTAATCCCTTCGATGATAAACTCTCCGTTTCCCGTCTCCTCCCGGTAAAATTCGAGGACATCATTTTCGTGCGACTGCCTGATATAATGGATCTGAAACGCCTTCAGGCGGCGAGCGCGCAACTCCTCGACCGAAAAGCAGTTAAATATATAATCTGCATATTTTATATTGTTTACATGATTATTGAGATCGTACTCCGAATTCGCAATTTTCAACGAAAAAGCTGGAATCGTTTTTTCACACACAGTCTCGACGCGCCAGTCTGCGCAATCGGCGGCATGCTCCCCGATAAAATCGATTTCCGGCTGGTCGATTTTTGCACAAGGAACGATCCTGCCGTTCTTTGCATCGAGAATGCACCAGCGGGAAAACGCCCGCAAAAGCGACTCCCCCGCAGAGCCTCGAACGGAAAAACTGCGTTCATAAATTGCCTTGTTCGGAACATGCGGCCACGTCTCCACTGTAATTTCATCCCGGAAGGACGGACGACTGTCAACCTCGACATAGATTTTAGACAAAACCCAAAACCGCCCTTCGCCCGCAAGCTTTGCAAAACCCAATCCCATCTCCTCGGAATGATCCCCCGCCGTTTCCTGGAAATATCCGAGCAACGCAGAAGGCTTCAACTTCTGGTCGAAGTCCGTTTCATAATTGCGCAGCGTAAATTTGCGACTGATCTTATTGCTTGCTTTCATATCCGTGTTTCTCCTTTGCTTTAATATTTTACAACAAACAGACGCAGTTTGTCCAATAATTTCGCCGACTGTTTTTTGCGGTTTTAGCTCCGATTATATCTGACATAATACCATGTATAAAAAGAGTTTTTTTAATATATTTTCTCCAAATCTTGACAAATATCGACAATAATAGTATAATATTTACGAAAAGGAGGTCTGCCATGAATCCAGACAGCACCAATGATAATGAAAAGGACATTTCCGCCAATTCCTCCATCAGCAGCGACCTGATTCGCGGTCATATCAACACCATCATTCTGCGTACACTCTATGACGGCGATAAGTACGGCTACGAAATCATCAATGAAATCGAGGAAAAGAGCAAGGGACAATATACTTTAAAACAGCCGACCCTCTACAGCGCTCTGAAACGTTTGGAAAGCCAGGATTTTCTGACTTCGTATTGGGGTGGCGTAAGCAACGGCGGACGCAGGAAATATTTCCAGATCACGGATAAGGGCAGGAAGGTCGTCGAACAGAACCTCGCCGAATGGGAATATTCCCGAACGGTCATCGACAGCTTAATTTCCGAGCGCGATTACGATTTCAATAATCCCCCTCCTTCTGCATCCGTCGACTTCAATATTTTGAAAAAGTCAACCTCGCGCGTCCCCGTCGGCAAGGGCGACGAAGAAGATTTCATCGAGTTGGGCGAAGGCGAAGAAAACGAAGCAGCTGCGCAAAACGACACAGAATCCGCCCCCGCGCAGGACAGCGCCCAAGGCGCCGGATCGCAAAACCCCGCCGCTGAATTTGCCGCAGCCGAACATATCCCCGCAACAGAAGAGCGGGCAGATACGGATCGGCAGCAACAGCCGGAACAGGAATTGCAGAACGAGTCCGTCGCCGCGGCAGCTTCTGCAGAACCTCGTAGCGAAATAAGACAGACCAATCCGGAACCTCCCGCCGCAGCGCAACCGGAGCAACGTCAGGTTCCCGAATCACCGATCGCTCCGAAGGAAGAAGTTCCGCTTTCTGATGAAGAAAAGCAGCGGATTCACGAAAATTATAAAGTTCTGATCGGTGACGATACGGACGCAACTTCTTATTATTATACGCATGTGGCGCAGCGCAACCGTGAAGACCGAAATACCTTCGACAGCTCCGTATTCGGCAATGCGCCGCGGGAGGAATACGCTCCGCAGCAACCCGTGCAAGAGCCGGCTTACGAGCAACCCCCGCAGGGGTATTATACCGACCAACAGGCAAATTATTATTATGCGCCGCCGCAGGCGGAGAGTCCGGCACCCGCCGCCGCAGAAAATGAAGCTGCAGATTTGCTGTATGTAAACCGCTCTCCCGCGGAACGGAACTACAAATCTCTTCTTTCCCGCCTGTACGACAACACGATAAAACCGCACGAGGAAGACGAGCGCCCGGAGGAGCCGCAGGAACCCGCCGCGGACGAATATGACGCAGCGGCAGAATCTTCCGCCCCGCCCGCCGAAGCAACCGCACCCCGCCCGGAGCCAACCGGCGGGACGACAGCCAGCAATATCGAATTTTATGATGTGGAAGAAAAGGCGGAAAACGAGGGGCTTCGCATCACGACAACAAACGGCTCCCGAAACAGAACGGTGGCAAAGGCTGCAAGTAATACTTTTGACAAAGGAAAGGCGCTGTTTGTTACAGCTGTGTATGTATTTATAATCGCGCTCGCTGAATGCATCGTAAATCTTTGTCTGCAAGGCGTTATGCACTCGCACGCGGCATATGTCGTAATTCCGTTTGTAATCGATTTTGTGATGCTTGGCGTATTCCTGTTTCTGTATCTGCGCGGCTACGGCAAAAACAGCCGTAAAACGCAGTCGAAATCGTATATTTCGGCGAGCCTGATCGTCTTTGTCAACCTGGTATTGATCACTTGCCTGATCGCCTACCTGATTTCTGCCGCAGCCGATACTCCGCTGAACTTTATGCTCTATGCGATATTCCCCTGCATCTATATTTTCAATATTCCGCTTTTTGCAATATTGTACAATTACAACAGCAATAAAAGCTAACAAAAAGTGCGTTCCGCTGTTTGCGGTAACGCACTTTTCCTTTATAGCAACAGACAATGTCCTCTTAATCAGTTTTCCGAAGCTGACGGAAGCGGTTTTCTTTTATAATCGAGCAAGCGGAATAAATACGGCCGGATGCCCGGCTCGCACGGGTCGAACATCAGATTTTTCCTGCCATGCTCTGTAACCGCCATATCATACGTCCATTGAACCGCGTCGCGCGGGAAACTGTCCCTTTCCGCCTCAAAGCGCTCGCATTCCTTCTTTCCGAACGTGATAATCAGATTGAATACATTGAAACAAATACCGAAGCGACACAGAACGTCTGCACCCTTTCTTACCGAATAGAAAAGTTCCCACAAATGATTCCCGCGCGTCCATCGGCACTCAACTTCCCCGTAGCGGGAGCGGATCGCCTCGATAAACGCAAGCATTTTTCCGAACTTTTCTTCTTTAAGCATCTGCAGGGCAAGTTCTTTGCCCTCTTCGTCCGTCTGGGGCAGATATTTTGTCCGCGGGAGCAAAACACGGCGGAGCAATTCGCGTTCGTCGTCGTCCAGATCTTGCGGATCAAACGCTAACAGCCGCTTCTGCCCTTCCGTATATCTTCGCTCCTTCCGCCTCGCATTTTCTTCCTTTTTCATCCGTTTATTCCAAACCGCCGACCATTTCCGTAAATTGTTTGCTCACGGCTGCCGCGCGGCACACTTTTTTCAACCGAAGAATATATTCGGTATTCTTCCCCTCTCGGATCGGCGCAGCCGTAACGCCCGACGGTTCCAGACCGCACCCGGCTGCCGCCCCGGCAATATCGGCAACAATATCCTGTCTTCTTTTCCTGTCCTTGAGTATTCCGTGCTTATTCAACCCGATGCCCCCGCATTCAAACTGCGGTTTGACCAAAACATAAGCATTCCCTCCTTCATCCAGGAGCTGCGAAATTACGGGCAAAATCAATTTCAGCGAAATAAAACTCAGATCTGCCGTAACCGTATCAATCCGGGCGGAGGCAATATCTTCCCGCCGCAAATAGCGCACATTCATACCGTCGAGCACAAAAACGCGGGGATCTTTGCATATTGCCGCGTCAAGCTGATCTTTCCCCACATCTACGGCAAATACCTTTTCCGCGCCCGCCTGCAATAAACAATCGGTAAATCCGCCCGTACTCGCCCCCAAGTCGACACATATGCATCCACGGACATTCGAGCCGAAATCATCGAACGCTTTTCGCAATTTGTACCCGCCCTCTGAAACAAAAGAGAGCTTGCTTTCGCGCACGGCGACGGAATCGCCGTCTTTTACTTCATCGGAAGCTCTTCCCGTGCGCCCGTTGAGCAGAACGCGCCCCTCCGCTATGGCGCGAGCCGCCTTTGTTCGGGAAGAGAACCCGTTTTCCGCAAGATACCTGTCCAGTCGCATCAGGCATCCCTGTTCAACACATAGTCTGTCAGTTCCGACAGAAAGGAGCAATCGTAGGGCAAATCGTCCAGAATCTGCCGGCAGATGTTGCGGTGCTGTTCGGCAAGTTCTTTACATTTATCCAATCCGCAGACCCGGACGGAAGTCAGTTTGCCTTCCGAAGCATCCTTCCCGAGGGTTTTGCCGAGCTTTTCAAAATCGCCCGTGACATCCAGGATATCGTCCGTAAGCTGAAACAAAATGCCCAAATGCTTGCCGAATTCCGCAAACAGCGCCGCTATATTCTCATCCGCCCCGTAGACGAGCGCGGGTACAACCGCCGCGGAAACGATCATCTTCGCCGTTTTGTGGAGAATTATAAAGTCCTCCTCCGCCTTGCCCGCCTCCTTCTGTTCAAAAAAGAGATCTGCCGCCTGCCCTGCGATCATGCCGCCGACACCCGCATTTTTGCAGATCTCGGCTGCTGCATTCAGATACGTTTTTCCCTTGCGGCATTCCTCAAAACAGACGGAATACGCCTCGTTGAGCAATGCGTCGCCCGCAAGAATTGCCTGCCCTTCACCGAAAACTTTATGGTTGGACGGCTTCCCTCTGCGAAAATCATCGTTATCCATGGCGGGCAAATCGTCGTGAATAAGCGAATAGGTGTGCAGCATTTCCAAGGCGAGCGCAAATCCAGCCACGTCGCCCGGCTTTCCGCCCAGAGAACGCGCGCACGCGAACATCAGAACAGGGCGAAAACGTTTCCCTCCGAGCGCGAGGGAATAACGGAAACTGTCATTCAGCACCGGAGGACGAATTTGCATCCTCTCGAGATAATCAGCCAAAACGTTCTCGAATTCAGAACGGTACTCTTCCCACTTTTGTTTGAAATTCGAATCCAAATCAACCTCTCGAAGCCGTTTGAACGGTATTGTATAAAAGCATTGTAATCGTCATAGGCCCGACCCCTCCGGGTACGGGTGTGATATAAGACGCTTTTTCTTTAACTGCATCATAATCGACATCGCCGCAGAGCCTGCCGTTCTCGTCTCTGTCCATCCCCACATCGATCACTACGGCTCCCTCCTTGACCATATCCTCCGTTACGAACCTCGCGCGACCGATCGCAACAACGAGTATATCGGCTGAAGCGCAAACCTCTTTCAGATTCTTTGTCTTGCTGTGACAGACGGTAACAGTGGCATCGGCATTGAGAAGAAGCATCGCCATCGGTTTTCCGACAATATTCGAACGCCCGAGCACGACCGCGCTCTTGCCCTTCGGGTCGATTCCGTATGCCTCCAACATTTTCATGACGCCAAAGGGAGTGCAGGCGGCTATTGTTTCGCGATTCATGGCAAGATTCCCCACATTTTCGGCACAGAACCCATCGACATCCTTCTTCGTCGGGATGCGGCGAAGCACCTCGCGTTCGTCGATATGGCGGGGAAGCGGTAGCTGAACGAGTATGCCGTGTACGTTTTCCGACGCGGCAAGTTCGTCCACCAGCTCACAGACCTGATTCTGCGTGGCATCTGCGGGCAGATGATACGAATAGGATTGGATCCCCACCTCCTCGCACGCTTTGATCTTATTGCGCACATAGACCTGCGAAGCAGAATCCTCTCCCACCAATACGACGGCAAGTCCGATTTCTCTGCCGCGCTCCGCCTTAAACGCCGCAACCCGCTCTTTTATTTCCGCGCGCATGCGTGCGGCAAGCGCCTTTCCGTCAATAACCGTACTCATTGTTTTCCTCCGTTCAAAAATGCAGCCAACACACCGTTCACAAAACCGGCGCTGCGCTCCGTCGAATATTTCTTTGCCAGCCCGACTGCTTCGTCGATAGCAACAATATCCGGAACGTCGTCCACATATTTCATCTCCGCCATCGCCATCATCAAAAGGCTCTTGTCGGCGGGAAAAATTCGTTTTTCCGAAAAACCGATGGAATATTTATCCAAAAGGCCGGCAAATTCCGCGCTGTGTTCGCTAACCAATTCCACCAGCTTGTCCGCGTATGCAGCATCCTCTCCGTCCAGGGAAAACGCCTTATAGACGCTGCGGCGAAAAGCCCCGGCATTCTCCGTGCCGAATAAAGAGGCAAAAATAATTTTAAACGCACATTCGCGCGCCTTGTTTCTCATAGTCCTTTCTTCCTGAGCAATTTATTCCGAACAGTCTGTTTTCCCCCCGAAAAGCCGAGGGGAAAACAGAAGTGTCCTTTTTTATTATTGTTCTGCAATGCGTTCCTGTGAAAAATCCACTCCGACCACATAAACGTCTACGCGTTTGACTTTATATTCCGTCATCGCCTCAACGTTATGTTTGACCGCCTGCTGGATTTTAAACGCGACGTCAGGTACGCTGTATCCGTAATCGGCATTGACGGAAATCTCCGCATAAATACCGTCCTTTTCAAAATACAGCTTCGGCCCCTTTTTCTTCCCGGCGAGAAGCTCGACCCCCTCCACTTCTTTTATGGCGAGAGCAACGATGCCGCTCACAATGCCGGAGTTATAGGAAATTTTCCCTTTCTGCCCCTCCGGAGGTACTCGCTTGAATAATGCCATCCTCGATTCTCCCGAAAGATATTCTCGGTGTTATTATAGCACATTTTTCCGGAATTGAACAGCATTTTTTTTAACTTTCCGAATTTATCGGCATAATATTTACGTTTGCAGGGTCGCAACCCGCTTCTTCGGTAAGAATGTTATAGATAGAGAGAAAATCGTTGTACGCAAGTTCGGTTGCATTCACGAACACGTTTACGTTGTCGGAATCCATACCGATGCTCACAACCGCATCCTGATACCCGAGCGATTTGATATACGTTTCGAGGAGGAGTTCGCGCTCCATGATCGACACGATCTCCAGTTTGAGAGCCATTGCCTCTTCATATGCGTCGCTCCCCGCTTCCGCATCCTGCAAAATGGAGTCCAGCTGCAAAAGTTCCTCGTTGCGCGTCGTCGTCCGCTCCGTCCGATAGGTCGAAAAATAATTTGCCGCCGTTACGCCGTCTGTATCCGCGTTGCCGGGCAATGTTCCCGCAAGAACAAAGTTGAACACCGCCGTTACCGCGAGCAGCAGCACCAATCCGGACATAATAATGATCTTTTTTGTTTTCGACATCTTTCCAATCTCCTTTTATTGATTTCAGCCGCCCTTTGTGTATACTTTGATTATGCTTTGGTTTATATTTAAAACGGACGCCGCCGCTTCCAGCAGGCTGAACCTGACGCTCAAGTCGTCAGCCCCTTCCGAAACGATCAGAACCCCCGTTATTTCCGGATACTTTTCCTCGAGAACGACTACTTCGCCTCCCACGAGAACCGGCTTTGTCGTTACGCTGCCGTCCTCGTTTACCGTCGTTTCCATCGCCAGAACCAATTCGCCCTCCGACCGAGCATTGATTACGACTTCGACGCTGCCCGCGCCATCGATTTCCGACAGCGCCGCGGATAATTTCCCTTCCAGAACATCGATATAGTTTACCGATGCCTCACCGGCAGCCGTACCGCCGCCCCGAATCGAAAACAGCAAAACCGCCGCAACGACGAGAACGAACAGGGCAACCGCCAACACTTCCGGCAGTCTGCCGAAGCGAATTTTTTTCTTTTGAACACCCGTCGGATCATTCATATATGTTTACCTCCGCATCCGGAAACATTTCCTTCGCACGGCTCTCGACCCGACCTATAATAAATATATGCTCGTCGTCACCGTACATTCCGAAATTTTCGATTTTAATGTTTACATCCGTCACATTATACGCATATTCGGCATAGTCCCACAAAATCTCTGCAGAAACAGCGATTGAAAACTCCGATTCAATGGCGGTATCCAGCGCTTCGGCATCCGCTTCCGCCCGCCTGCCGAACATGTATTCGATGAAACCGGAGTCCAGTTCCGTTTGCCCGGAGCCGTTCCCGCCCTGCGGCAGTTCGCCCGCGGCAAGAATGGCAAACAGCGGGGTCAGCATGACCGACAGGCAGAATAATTTCAATATACCGTTGATAAACTTCCCCGTTTTTCCTTCCGGCAGGAGGATTGACGCCAGCGCGGAAATAATGACCGCACCGCAAACTGCCCAAATGTATGCCTGCATCTTAAAAGAGACTGTTTGAGGAGCAAATCAAAAGCAGCATCGTAACAAAATACATAAACGCCACCGATAAAAGCCCCGCAATAAAATAGTTCATTGTTCCCGAAACGGACGACAGAAAATCGGAGATGCCGGAATCTCCGACCGGTTCGGTAACCGCCGCCGCGATTTTTAAAAAAAGATTGCATACCGCCAACTGAATCAAAGGCGCCGCCAGCACGATTACGAGCAACGCGATACCGCAGGAGCCGACCGCGTTTTTAATGAGGACGCTCCCCGCAATAACAAGGTCGAATCCGCTGCCGAGGAATCCTCCCACGATCGGAACAGAATTGCTGATCGCATACTTTGCCGCTTTAAAGGACAACCCGTCATAAGTTGCCGAAGTAATCCCCTGCACCGTAAGGAAAACCGTGAAAGCAGCGAGGGTGATGCCAAGCGTCCACTTGATAATCCCCGCAAACAGAGACGAAAAATTCTTCACTCTGATTTCTTTGCTCATGTTTCCGACCATATTCAGAACGAAAATCAAACCTGCAAGCGGAAATACCGCCGAGGTTATGACGCCCACTACCGCCTCGCTTAAAAAAAGCACTGCAGGCTGATACACCGCAACCGAAACGCTCCCGCCGCTGGTGGCGATGAGCGTGAGCAGAACGGGAAAAATCGCCTGCATCTGCGCCCGCATGGAATTTACCGACGAAATGCAATCGCCCAACACACCCGCAAGGGAAGAAAGGATCAACACAAGTATCGCCGAATAGCCGACGAAATGGATGAGCTTTGCCGTTCCGTTCTCCGCAAACGAACTTCGGAAATGTGTCAGAAGCCCGCAAAGAATCGCGATGGAGCATATGACGCAGAAAGCGGGGAGCATCCCCTTCAGACCGCTGAAAATAAGCCCGGCAACTGCCGATAACACGTTCGAATAGTCGAGCTTGAAATCTCCGTCGATTACCGAACGGATCGCTTCGGTAATGCTTCCGCCGAAAAGTTCCTTTTGCTCGTCAGTAAGGGAGTCGAGGTATTCCTGCAGCTCATCCGTATCCAACTCGGAGAGTATTTCGTCGATGTTCCCGGAAAGATCCGCTTCCTGATCTTCCCCGTCCGCCGATGCGGGAAAAAAGACGATCGACGAAAGGATACAAAGCAGCAGGAGCAGGAAGATGCACCTGCCTGCTCTCGCAAATTTTTTCATAGCATCTCCAAAAAGTTTCCGATCAGCGTGACCATGCTGCGGACAATCGGCACGGAAACGGTGAATATGATGACCTTACCCGCAAACACGAGCTTGTCCGCCACGCTTTTTGACCCGAAATCCTCCACCATTCCCGCCGCAAATTCCACAAGATACCCGATCGCAATGATTTTGACGACGATTTTGACGAGAGAATCGTCGATACCCGCCATTTCCCCGATCTCCGAAAAGATGCCGAAGGTCTCACTCGCAAGATCAATGGCAAATATCAGGATGATGACGACGCCCGCCACCGTTACGGCAAAAGACAACTCCGGCTTCGTACTGCGGAGAAGCACCGCGGCGACCGCTGTTACAAGCCCGACTCCGATGATTTTGATAAGTTCTGCCATAGTCAGAATAAATCGAATATGCTGCGCACCGAATCAAACAGATCCGCAACCATATCTATAACGACGGCGAGCACAATGATCAACCCGGCAAGGCTGACGATCGTAGCAATGTCGTCACGGTCTGATTTTTTGAGTATCTGGCAGACGATCGTTACTATGATACCGACTGCCGCAATTTTAAAGATAATGTCGATTTGCATACAATTCCCCCGACAGTCATATGATCAGGATTATCAGCACAAGTCCTGCCAGAACGCCGAGCTTCAGATAGAGCGAAAAATATTTTGCATATATTTCATCGCTCACCCGGCGCCGTTCACCGATTTCCTTGCGCTGTGCGGAAAGATACGTTTTCTGCGAAGCGGAATCGCTGCCTCCGACCATACGGAAATAATCGCCGAGAAACTTTTTTTCGTCCTCGGTAAGATAGGCAAATTCATATCTGTCAGCCTGAAAATCCGTCCGTTTTTCCTCCAGCATTTTTTTAAAGTCGCCGGTGAACTCATATTTTTCGGCAAATGCCGGCAGCGGAATTTTCGTGTAACTGACTTCGTTTACAAGCCGCTCGTTAAACAGATCGAGATTATAAAAGAAATCTTTTCTTTTCCGATATTTCCGCGTAAGCCAGAACGCACACCCTACGCAGAGCGAAAACAGAGATGCGCAAAGCAGTATTTTCAACATTTCCGCCCCGAAACCGCGCGCAGGTCTGCATCGTATATGCCGCTCAAATTTCCGACCCCGGCGGAAGAAAGCACTATATAATATTCAAAAACTTTTTCCTGCAGGACGCGCGCAAATACGGGCGAAGTAAGCAGGCTTTCCAGGTCTTTGCAGTGCGCGGAGGCAATTACGGTGATACCGCCGCGGACACATGCAGCAAGGGCGTCCGCCTCTTCCGGCGAAACGACTTCGTCCGTAATAATAAGATCCGGGCGCATCGAACGCATGGCACATACAAGGGAATCGCGCTTGTCCGCATAGCGAATAATATCGGTAAACGCACCCGTATCCAGAGAATAGTCCTTGTTGCAGGCACATATTTCGTTGCGTTCGTCGTTGATGAGGATATTGATGAGGTAATGCGACGATATAAGCCGCGCCAAATCGCGCAGGATCGTCGTTTTGCCCCTGCCGGGAGCGGAAACGATCAGGGCATTTGCAAGCCCTCGCATAAAACAGGCCCTATAAATCTCCTCTCCGCATCCGCGCACCTCGTGCGGCACGCGGATATTGAGCGACGTTACATCCTTGACTGTGAGCACACTCCCGTTCTCATAGACAAATTCGCCAGCCAATCCGATGCGTTCGCCGCTTGACCCTGCGATAAAACCGCGCCGCAGCTGTTCCGATACGGAATAGACGGAAAACTCGCTCGCCCGATAAATAATTTTTTCAATATCGGCATAGCTCGCCACGAGCGCTCCGCCGATATTTTCGGTAATGCCGCGCCCGCCCAGAAATGTATAATTTCCGCCGTAATTGAGCACCACAGGTTTATTGGCGCGGATACGCAGCTCATATACCAGGTTGATATTCACGTTCCTGATTGCGGAAAGAATATTTTCCGTCAAAAAATTGAGCATGGCTTGTCCTCTTTTTTGCAGCTTACTTATATATATGCCCGAATGCGCCGGGTATGACAAAGCCCCCGCGAATTAAACCGCGGGGGCTGAAAAGTTCTGCTCTATGGATTCAGTTTTTCGGAAGAATTTTTGTTTTGCCGCCCATATATTTTTGCAGGACTTCGGGGATGTTTACGCTGCCGTCCTCGTTCAGATGATTTTCCAAAAGCGCGATAAGCATACGCGGCGGCGCGACGACTGTATTGTTCAGCGTATGTGCAAAGGCATTCCCTTTTTCCGTCTTATAGCGAATCCCTAACCGCCGTGCCTGCGCGTCGGTCAGATTGGAACAGCTGCCCACCTCAAAATATTTTTTCTGGCGCGGGCTCCAAGCCTCCACATCGATGCTCTTGTATTTCAAATCGGCAAGATCGCCCGAGCAGCACTCGAGAGTGCGGACGGGAATCTGCATGGAAACAAACAATTCCACCGTATAATTATACAGTTTTTCGAACCACGCGCTGCTCTCTTCGGGTTTGCAGACAACGATCATTTCCTGCTTTTCGAACTGATGGATGCGGTAGATACCGCGCTCTTCAATGCCGTGCGCGCCCTTTTCCTTACGGAAGCAAGGCGAGTAACTCGTGAGCGTGAGCGGAAGTTGTTTTTCGTCGAGTACCGTGTTCATAAAACGACCGATCATGGAATGCTCGCTCGTACCGATCAAATATAAATCTTCCCCTTCGATCTTGTACATCATGCCGTCCATTTCCTCGAAAGACATAACGCCCGATACGACATCGCTGCGGATCATGAACGGGGGTATAACATATGTGAAACCTTTGTCGATCATAAAATCGCGCGCATAGGTGAGGACAGCAGAGTGCAGGCGCGCCACGTCGCCGAGAAGATAATAAAATCCCTGCCCGCTCGTGCGGCGCGCGGAATCCAAATCGATACCGCACAGTTTTTCCAGAATATCCAAATGATACGGCACCTCAAAAGGCTTTTCCTTCGGTTCGAGGAAGCGCTGCCTTTCTACGTTTTCCGAATCGTCTTTGCCGATCGGCACGTCGTCGGCGATAATGTTCGGGATTGCCATCATATCCTGTTTGAGTTTTGCGGCAATCTGTTCCGTTTCCTGCTCAATGGCGGCGATGCGCTCGTTATTTTCGACTACCTGCGCTTTGACTTTGTTCGCTTCGTCTACATTTTTTTCCTTCATCAGCCTGCCGATCTGCGCGCTGAGAGAATTGCGCATGGCACGGCGGGAGTCCCCTTCCTTCTGCAATTCGCGGCGCTTTGCGTCCAACTCCAAAACTTCGTCGACCAGCGGCAGTTTTTTATCCTGAAATTTCTTGCGGATATTTTCGCGAACAATATCGGGGTTCGCCCTTAAAAAATTGATATCGATCATCTTCGTGCCTCCTGTATGCCTTTTCGGTTTATTATATCGGTATTATTTTAACCCAAAAATACTTTTTTTGCAATAAAATTACGCGGTGCAATTGTTCGTCGGCAAAAAATATTTCATTTCCGCCGCAAAAAAATAATGAATAAATCATTTGTAAACCCATATATTTTATGGTATAATAAATAATAATAAACGCTATCAGATCGCACATGGGAGAAAACATGGAAATTCTCACCCCGAACGGATCCCTGCCCGAAGGCAACGAGGAACCCGAAAACAAAAAAAGTTCCCATCAGTCTCCTTCGTCCGGCAAAAACGCCGCAGAACGGAGAAACGTTTCGCGCACCGCATCCGCAAATCCGGGGAGCGGGCGGAAGCGTACCGCCGGGGGCAAAGGGTCGGCTTCCTCCGCAGACCGCCCCAAGCAACAGAGCGTGGAGGCATATGTAAAAGAGCGGCTGGAAACCGAACTTTCCGCCCCGCAGCAGACCGAGCCGATCGATCTGAAAAACATTAAAAAACAGTTCAAGCGCAAGCGCACGCAAATTCCCGCTTACAGCAATGTGCCGCGGTATTCGCCCGATGTGAACGGAGGTCTGACAGATGCGCAGGTCAACGAACGTTTCTCGCAATTTCTGTTCAACGACACCAATCAGAAATATTCCAAGTCGTACGCAAGCATTCTGATCGGTAACCTATGCACTTTCTTTAACCTGCTTTGCGTTGCCGCAGCCATCGCGCTCGCCTATTCGCGGGCGCCGGTCTCGCAGTTCCTGTTCGTCGTCATTTTCGCGCTGAACCTGGGATTTGGCATTGTTACGGAAATCATCGCCAAACGGAAGATCGATAAACTTTCTCTTCTTACCGTACCGACTTCGAAGGTGGTGCGGAACGGAGAAATAACCGAAGTCAAATCAAAGGAAATCGTGCTGGACGACATAATCGTTCTTTCGCTCGGAAACCAGATCCCCGCAGATTGCATCGTGCTGGACGGAGTTGTCGAGGTAAACGAAGCTCTTCTGACCGGCGAATCGGTTCCGGTCAAAAAGGAGCCGGGCGATCTTTTATATGCAGGCAGCTTTATTTCCAGCGGTACCTGTAAGGCGCGCGCCGATAAAGTCGGCAAGGCTACTTACCTGAACTCTCTTTCGGCAAAGGCGAAAAAATACAAGAAGCCTAATTCCGAACTGATGCGCTCCAGCAAGCTCATCATTTATATCGTCGGTTTCCTCATTATACCGATCGCGACGCTGATGTTTTTCGTCAATTGGCATAACTATGTGCCGACGGACAGCATTTCACAGCTGAACGACACTATTCAGAGAACCGTTTCCATCGTCATCGGCATGATCCCTTCGGGCATGCTTCTCTTGACGAGCATCGCGCTCACGCTCGGCATTATCCGGCTGATGTCTCGCAACACCTTGGTGCAGGACTTATATTCGCTTGAAATGCTCGCACGAGTCAATGTACTTTGCCTGGACAAAACAGGAACGATAACCGACGGGCGCATGAAAGTCAACGACTGCATGTTGCTCAACAATCCGACCGATTATTCCGTAAACGAGATCGTCGGCTCCTGCCTGAACTCCTTGCAGGACAACAACCAGACTTCGATCGCCCTCTATAACTATTTCGGACACAACACGACACTCAAGGCAACCGCCATTCTTCCGTTCTCGTCAAAGCGGAAACTTTCCGCCGTAACATTCGATGAGATCGGCACCATCGCTATCGGCGCGCCGGAATTTGTTTTGCAGAGCATGCCCGAAAAAATCAGCCGCATCATAAACCAATATGCGTCTATGGGACTGCGCGTACTGATGATCGCACATTCGGGCGGAAAACTCGCCGGTGAACGGCTCCCATCCGGGCTTAAACCACTCGCCATCGTCTCTATCGCCGACAACATCCGCGACGATGCGGCGCAAACGATCCGTTGGTTCAAGGAAAATGACGTTGCCATAAAAATTATCTCCGGCGACAATCCCGTCACCGTCGCAGAAGTTGCGCGCCGGGTCGGCGTTTCCAATGCTGACAAATATATTTCGCTGGAGGGGCTGAACGACAAGGAGGTCGCTTCCGTCGCCAACAAATATACAGTATTCGGTCGCGTTACCCCCGAGCAAAAGGCGATTTTGGTCAAGACGATAAAGTCTGAAGGCAACACCGTAGCAATGACGGGCGACGGCGTAAATGATATCCTCGCCATGAAGGAAGCGGATTGCGCCGTCAGCGTAGCCTCCGGCAGCGACGCAGCGAAAAACGTGAGCCACATCGTGCTGATGGATAACAATTTCTCCAATATGCCGAATGTCGTATTCGAGGGGCGAAGAGTCATCAACAATATTCAGAACTCCTCCTCTCTCTATTTGATGAAAACGCTTTTCACCACTATTTTCGCAATTATTTCTATCATTTTACAGCAGGTATATCCGTTTAAAACAAACAATATGATGCTGATGGAAATGTTTGTAATCGGCGTTTCCTCTTTCTTCCTCTCTCTGCAACCAAACAAATCGCGCGTGCGGGGAAAATATCTGCCTTATGTGCTTTCGAGAACGATACCTTGCGCGATCGTGCTTGTGCTTGCAGTGGAAAGCACACATATCGTCAATCTGATTGTCCCCGAATATTTCGGTTCGCATTTGCAGGAAATGTCTGTCGTTATCATCACTTTTGCAGGACTTGTGATGCTTTACCGGGTCTGCTCGCCGCTAAACCTCTACCGTACCGTGCTGCTTTTGGCGATGTGCGCCTGCTGTATCCTGGGGCTGACAATTTTGCCCACCATGTTTTTCGGCGACGGCTATGCCTCTCTGGATTTCGTTTCCATACTCTATATCATCGTCGTCGTTATGCTCTGCGTACCCCTGTCGGGTATATTCATCAAATTATTCGACAGGTTGCGGGAAGGAAAGAAAAATGAAGACCCGCACGGTCTGCCGTTGCGCGGCTGATCATGCGGCACCGAGTCAATCAAAGTCCGGCGGCGGATACTTCAAAAGTATCCGCCGCCGTTCTTTTTCGCTACTTCATCAGTTTGCGCACTGTTTTCAATTTCTCTTCGCTGAACGGAGGATAGGACAGTTCAATCCGGATGCGCGTGGAGCGGTTCAGCACGCTCCGCTGATTCGAAAACGCAAGAAACCCGGCCTCGCCGTGGTATCGCCCCATTCCCGAGTTTCCGACCCCTCCGAAGGGAAGGTTCGGATTAATGATATGGCTGATCGTATCGTTTACGGAAACGCCGCCCGAAGAAGTTCGGCTCAGAATTTTCTCAACCACTCCCGTATTTTCGCTGAAGATATACAGTGCGAGCGGCTTTTCATGCCCGTTGATATAGTCCAGAGCCTCTTTCAGACTGTCATAGGGAAATATCGGAAGCAGCGGCCCGAACAGCTCCTCCCGCATACATGCCGCCGATGAAATATCATCCGGACACAAGAGCGTGGGTGCAATATACCTGTCTTTTTCGCTGTACTCACCGCCGAAGACGACAAAAGCCTTGTCTTCGTCAAGAATACCGCACAACCTCCGCATCTGCTTCTCATTCACGATGCGCCCGTAATCGGCACTCGCCTGCGGTTCTTCACCGTAAAACGCGCGAATCGTCTGCTTCAGCCGCTCGACGAACGCCGCACAGATCTCCCTCTTCACAAACACATAATCGGGCGCGACGCAAGTCTGCCCCGCATTCATGAATTTTCCCCAAGCGATGCGCTCGCAAGCCAAGTCAAGTTTAGCCGTTTCGTCGACGATTACAGGACTTTTGCCGCCCAATTCAAGCGTGACGGGCGTCAGATTTTCGGCGGCGGCGCGCATAACGATCCTGCCGACGTTGACGCTCCCCGTAAAGAAAATGGTATCGAAACGGCAGCGCAGGAGTACCTTGTTTGCCTCGGTACCACCCTCCGTACAACAGACGTAACGCCTGTCGAAAGTTTCCTCGATCAAGCGGCGGATCGCGCACGAAACATGCGGCGTCTGCGCGGAGGGACTGATAACGGCGCAGTTTCCGGCGGCAATCGCCGCGGTCAGCGGCGCAATCAGCAGCTGAAACGGATAATTGAACGGCCCGATGATCAGGGCAATACCGTACGGCTGTTTTTCGATGCGGCTTTTGGAACTGAAAACCGTTATCGGCGATCGGACGCGCGTCGGCTTCATCCATTTTTTCAGATTCCGGAGCGTATGCGAAATATCGGAAAGGACAAACCCGATCTCCGTCAGATAGCTCTCCTGCCGGCTTTTTCCCAAATCTTCTTTCAATGCCCTTTCCAATTCAGGTTCAAAACGCAAAACGGCATTTTTCAGCTTCAGAAGCTGTTTTTCCCTGTACCAGTACGACAGCGTGGCGCCTGTACCGAAAAAATCTCTTTGACCGTGCAACAATTCCGCCGCGGCGTGTTCTGTCAATTCTCCCATTTTTGCCTCCAGAACTTATTCTGTGCAGTTTTCAATTTTTCAAAAAAGGGTCGGCTTACCAATAAGCCGACCCTTTTCTTTATGCCTTCGGAACGATCAGTTCCATATCCGAATCGGGGTAAAAGCAGCATGGATGAATATAGCCGAATTTTGCATCGGCAAGTCGCCTTTTATCCGCTCCCGCAATCGCAAATTTCCCCGACACGAGCTTGCTGTGGCAAAAACCGCATCCGCCCGCACGGCATTTTGAAGGGACTTTCAGCCCGGCACGCTCCATCGCCGTCAGAATCGTTTCGCGCGAATCTGCCGGAATTTTAAATGTTTCGAACCCGATATGAACTGTAAGTTCGTATTTTTCCGCCTTAACATCTCGGGAGCAAACGCAGTTCGCTTCCTTTTTGATGCGGCGAAGGGGCAAACCCAACGAAGCCAGTTCCTTTTCCGCAAACGCATACATTGCCTGCGGCCCGCACATCATGACCGTATAATCGCCGGAAACATATTTTTTTATAAGCCCGGCTCCGATAAAACCGTGTTCAAACCCTTCCTTCTGCTCATCGCTGAGGACATAAATAACTTTTATTTTGTCTGAAACAAGGGCATCGAGTTCCTTTTTAAATATCAGATCTTCCGCCGTCCTCGCGCCGTAAAAAATAGTTAAGGCATAATTGTCGGTGCCGTCTGCCACCGCCTGCGCCATACTGTAAAATGGAGTTATGCCGCTGCCGCCTGCCAGCGCAACGACATGCTCCGCATCCTTGACCGGTTCATAGCAGAAATCACCCGACGGGTCGCCGACGGTAAACTCGTCGCCGACGGACGCATGGTCAAACAGATACCCGCTGAAAAATCCGCAATTTTTCACCGTAAGGGAAATTTTTCTTCCGAGCGCTGCCTTGGGCGCGGAAGAAATCGCATACGGGCGGGACACCTCGCTTTGCCCGACTTTACAACCGAGCGTAACGTATTGCCCGGCTCGGAACAAAAATGGATTTTGCGTCTCCAAAGTATACGTCTTTGTATCGGCGGTATTCTGTTCAACCGCCACGAGTTTTGCGCGCTGATACCCCGGATGCAGAATCCGTGCAGTTTCATTTACGCGATAACTCTTCGGGAGCGCCGCAGGCGACCCGCTTTCCAGCTTTTTGCGGCGGTTCGGCACAAGTTTTTTGAACCGAAGGAGATCCATAAATCCGAAAATCTGTTTTTTAAAAGTGAACGGCATGGCTTAACCCTCCTTTTTAATATCCCCGACGGTCTGCCGCCCGGATATATCGCCCGAAAAATAGGCGCTCGAATATCCCGAAAGGCGCATAGCGTACCCGCCGGCAAAGCGCAATCCGCGCACCTTATGATCTTCCGCCATCATTTGCAGACGAGGCATAAGCCCGTCCCAATACTGTGACTCATACCCATAGATCACGCCTTGCGGATGCCCGCAATAGCGAGCATACGTCATCGGCGTCGCCACGGAAATTTCCTCAATATGCCCGCGCAGCTTCGCGCCTGTATCCTGTTCGAAGCGATCGATCATTTTATTGGCGACATAGTCCTTCGTCCTGAAGTAATCTTCCGCCCGCACGTTGCCCCAGTCGTCCGACATATAAAGCGTCGTGAAATACATCATACAGGTACCCTTCGGAGAGCATTCCGGAAATGCGCGGTTCAGGCAGACAGTCGCCTGCACTTCATTGCTGCGAATTGTACGCATTCTCTCATATTGCGCCGCAGAGTCCATGGTATCATACAGAAAATAATTGTGATTTTCAATGCCCAGCTCATCGGCATCGGCGTCAAGTCCGAGAAACATGGTAAATCCCCTGCCTGAAAATTTGCGTGCATTTGCAGCGCGGATTTCACATTCAGGAACTTTGTCCATCATCCTGCCGAACACAATGTGCGGCGCACAGTTCGCCACAACATGGCGCGCCGCTATTTGTGTTCCGTCATCCAACACGACCCCCGCGACGCCCCCGTCCTGCGCGTCCGTCAAAATTTTAACCGCTTCCGTGTTGAAGAGAATATCCCCGCCAAGTTCGCGGATCCGCTCCACGAGCGCGAGGGAAATTTCGTGCGAACGCATTTTCGGCATGCTTGCGCCGCGGAGAATATAGCGGTTGACCATGCTCGCATAATGCACAAAGCTCAAATCGTCACAGTGCGCACCGAGATAGCACCAGTACGCATTGAGAATATCCCTCGCCTTTTTCGGCATTTTCAAAGCTTTGAGAACTTCGTTCACCGAATATGAGCCGGCACGAACAAAGTTGCCGTATTTGCCGACCATAACTTTCGGGTCGGTTTTTCCGTTGACCGCGGAACTGTATGCCTGTGCCAGACGCACTTCCTCCGCAAGTTCAAAAAACTTCGTCACCGAATCGCGGCTCCCCGGGACATACTGCTCCATCTTATCGATAAACGCTCTGACGCCGAACGGCATTGTCGCATCAAGCTTTTCCGCTCGCGAAATGACGCGATATGCTTCGGGGATCTGCATCCACTCAATTTTATCGGTTACGCCTAATTCATCGAATAACACGCGGACGTCGCCCGCATTGTCCGCCGTACCGAAATCGTTCAGTTCGTGCAAAGAAGCTTCGAACTCAAACCTGCCGCGGCGGAAACTTGTTGCAAAGCCGCCGGGGAGGTTATGTTTTTCGACGAGCAGTGTTTTCGCCCCGCCCTGCAACAGCCGTATTGCCGCAACCAAACCGCCGTTTCCGGCGCCGATCACAACAGCATCGTACTTCTTCATCGCTGACTCCTTTTAGATTGTTTTATTTTTCAGGATTGCGATCAGTCCGCGGCAAACATCGCCGAGCATCTCCCGCAATTCCTCTTCCGAAAAGTTTGCTGCACCTGCGGCGATCATCGCCGCTATCCCGTGCGAAAACAGCCACATATCTTTATATACGGTTTGTGCGCTTTCGCCCGTAATATGCTCCGTTTCCTCAATAACGCTCATTACATATTCCCGCTCAACCTGCGCCCCGATAAGATCCGTCTTCCCCGCATCGCTCATAAACAGCATGCGGAACAATTCGCGTTCCTCCGAAGCAAAACGGATGTAATTCAGTCCGAGCGCCATATAGCGCGAACCGCAGTCGCTCTCGTGGCGGAGCGCCTTGCCGAACACTTTCAGCGCCTCCGAAAAAACATCGGCTCTGACCGCCTCCATACTGTCGTAGTGCCAGAACACCGGCTGTGTCGAACACCCGAGCGTTTCAGCCAATGCTTTTGCCGTAAGCGCGGCAAGTCCCTTCTCCCGCACGATTGCGAGCGCTTTTTCCAGAATCTGCTGTTTCGTTATTTTCGGCTTCGGCGGCATCGTTACCCTGCTCCGTTCTGTATTATACGTTATATATTATACACTATATAATGAAACTGTCAAGACCAAACGCAAAAAATTTTTTGCGGCGGAACAAAAAAATGTTCCGCCGCTGAATTCCCCGAAGAAAAAAGGGCGAGCTCCTTTGGGAGCGCGCCGCGCAATTTAAAGTACGCCTATCGGCGGGAAAAAGGCACAGGCAACCTGCCGCAAAACTATTTCTTTCTTTTTTCCTCTGTATTTCGCCCTTCCGTACCTTCCGGTACAATCGTGTCCGCCGTTCTCTCTGCGGGAAGAATTCCCTGCTCCGCCGTATCGGCTTTATCCGATACATTTTTTGCATCCGCAGCATTCTCCTCTATTGCCCGCTGCGATTTCTTCGGCTTGAAAAGTCCGAAAAACCATTTTTCGATTTTATCGCCTTTCTTATACAGTACAATAAACAGGGCAATGATCGCCGCGCCAATCAAAATCCACAGAAGTATCCCCCACCACGTCGTATACGGAATGATGCTCCCGCCAACCGAATAACTGGTTGCAACGACGGAAATCGCGCGCGCAATCAGCTGCATTACGATAAAATAGCGCCAGGACATCGTGGAAAGACCTGTCACAAAACATAAAATGTCGTCCGGAAACAACGGAAGAATAAACATCGCCGTCAGAATCGTGCGGTCTTTCCCCTTAACCTTTTCAAGCCATTTATCCAGCGAGTCCTTGCCGACCAGCCAAGCTGCCGCACGATAACCGATGACGCGTCCGATCCAAAAGGCTATGACCGAGCCGATCAGTATGCCGATATAACTGTACAGACAGGTTTCCAGTTCGCCGAACAGCGCAACCCCCACACCTACCGTCAGCACCCCGGGAAGAGGCAACAGGAAAACCTGCATCGCCTGCAGCAGGATAAATACGAGCGGCGCCCATACCCCCGTGGAGTCGATGATCTTCCGCAAGGATTCGATCGATTCGATCTTATCCAAAAGACCCGTAACCTGCATCACATACAGGGCGAGCAAAAGGATTGCCGCAATGACAAACGCCGTTAAAAACAGTTTAAAAACCGTTTCGAAACGCTTGAACAGACAAACAGCCGCAACAACGACGCAAATAGCTTCAACGCTGACCGCAACAGAAGTAATTACCGCCGCGTGTTCAAAGAGGAATCCCGTTTTAAAATTTTTCATGCAAAGAACGGTAAAAATGATCGTCAGAACGGCTGAAATTGCCGCGACCAACACAGTGACCGTCCTTTTGAATGTCCATTTATTGCTATCCAAAGCGTAAACCCATACTCCCGTTGATTTATTCTCTCTTGTGTTATATACTTTCGTATCACCGCTCATGCCTGCGGCGGAAGATTTTTGATTGCCGCACGGGCGAGAGCGTCGCAGCGGTTGTTATAAGCGTTGTCCGCATGCCCCTTTACCTTCACAAATTTCACTGAGTGCGCCGCTGTAAGGGCGTACAATTCCTGCCAAAGCTCACTGTTTTGCACTGCTTTACCGTCCGACTTTTTCCAGCCGTTTTTCATCCAGGAGGCAAGCCATCCTTCGTTGAACGCATTGACGGTATACGCAGAATCGCTGTAAACGGTCACGGAACATTTTTCTTTCAGACATTTCAATCCGGCTATAACGGCATAAATCTCCATGCGGTTGTTTGTCGTAGAAGGCTCGCCCCCGCTGATCTCCTTTTCAAAACCGTTATAGATCAGGATTGCGCCATAACCGCCTGCGCCCGGGTTGCCCGAACAGGCACCGTCGGTATACAGTTCCACCTTTTTCATTCCTCGGAAAGCTCCTCCGCCCTCTTAACGCAGGCAGATACGGCGCGATCGATCACCCCGTACAGGTCATCGCGTTTAAACGAATCTACCGCCTGAATCGTTGTGCCGCCCTTGCTGCATACCGCCGAAATAAGTTCGTCCAACGTCTTGTCTTCAGAATGCCCAACCATATCGGCTCCGCCGAATACGGTTGAAACGGCAAGCGTTTTCGCCTCATCTTCCGTCAGCCCCTGCCGAACGCCCGCCTTAATCAGACCGTCGATAAACATATATACATATGCGGGGCCGCTGCCGCTGATTCCCGTCACTGCATTGAGCTTTTCTTCCGGTACGCAAAGAACATTGCCCAAACAGTTGAATACTGAATCGACAAACGCGCAGTCGTCCACGGAATCCTCAAACTCAGACAGATCGAGCGCCGTAACGCCCGAGCCGATGGAACACGGCAAATTCGGCATCGCGCGTGCGACCCTGATGTCGTTTCCGAAGAGAAGATCTTTGACCTTTTGCTTTTTCACGCCCGCCATAATCGTAATCGCTTTTTCCACCGGAACGCCGCGCAAACTGTCCGCGACAGCCAGAAAATTCTGCGGTTTGACCGCAAAGAGCAAAAATTCGCAGTTGTCGGCGACATCGCGGTTGTTGGCAGTCGTATTCACGCCCAAATATTTCAGTTTTTCCAATGCCTCTCCGGACGGGTCGGCTACGATAATCTTTTTCGGCTTCAAAAAATCGGAATAAATGACACCTTTCAAAATCGCATGCGCCATAAATCCTCCGCCGATAACTCCGAGTTTGTATTGTTTTTTCATTTCTGCTCCTTTTTAATTTTCCTTACCGAAAATATTTGACTTAATCAAAAGAATATAATATAATAATATGTGCTTAGGGGAGTGGCTCAACGGTAGAGTAGCGGTCTCCAAAACCGTAGGTTGCGTGTTCGAATCGCGTCTCCCCTGCCACAGGTTCCCAACCACAATATGTGGTTGGGAATTCTTTTAACACAATATATTGGCAAGCGCCCCTGAATGGCCCCAAAGTGGCCCTAAAAGTGGCCCTAAAAATTTTGAAAAGGCCATTTTTACTGTACCTTTCGCCCTCTTTTCCGTGCCTATATTATTTTAGCGTAAACGACAGATAAAGTCAATTCAATCGCGTTCGTTTTGACGATTTGTGCCAATCCATATTATATAGTTATATAGTGAAAGAGAGAGTCCGCACATAGCGTCCTCTCTCTTTCTTTACATCTCGAAATCCAAAGCGTTTATGATCTGCTTCTGTACATTCGGCATCAGGTGGCTATA
>CAJFFD010000010.1 GCA_904373255.1 uncultured Clostridia bacterium
CGGAACCATAAGATTATGGCTCATGGAATACATCGTATAGGCGAGCGAATAGTACAAATTGTACGAAAGCATTACCCATACGATCTGCAATGCAGTATTCCCGCTCGGAACGATAAAAAGCAATACACCCGTTATCGCCAGAAGCGGTGCCGATAAAAGCAGCCACGGGCGCGCCTTCCCCTGCCTGGTATGCGTGCGGTCGATGATCCAACCCATTACGACATTCGTAACTGCGTCGATTATTTTCGACAATATCGGAAAGACGACCAAAAACATCCCGCCCCAAATCGTACCGAAACCCAACACATCGGTATAGAACAGATTGAGATAGGTAGCCATGACGGCGTTGAATAGCAGCGCGCCGCAAGGCCCGAGTAAAAATCCCAGCCATTTTTCTTTGGCGGTCACGTTCTGCGACTTTACTTTGCTGTTGAAAAACCGCCCCGACAGCATTTTCCCCTGCGTCATCTTTTATCCTCCTCCGTTTTCGGCAATGCCGGAACTTGTATTTTTGTACAGAAGCATTTCAGCCCCCTGAACAGTTTCCCGTTGGCGAGATAAACGAACCCCTGCGCGAAATTATACGGAAACGATTTTCCTGCCGACATCGACATACAGATGAGCGAATTGGATTCAAGTATCCGCTTCATGAATGTTGCTCCCTTGATCTTATTGTCCCGCTCCGACCCTTCGGGGAGTTTTTGTGCCGCTCGCAGCTGCCGCCCGGCGACCCCGAGAACGGCGTTGAACAGAATTCTGCCCATAAACGTCGCCCGCAAATCGGTGAACCGCGATTCGAGACGCACAGGTTTTTCCGGCGGCGTCGGGCGGATTGTCTGCCCGCTCATCCTTTCAAACAGAGAATCGGTCAGCCCGGCAAACGCCGCCCCGCCGTAAACTTTTTTGATCTCCTCGCTGTACGGCGCAAAATTTTCGCCTTCCAGGCGGACGGATTTTGAAAAAATTACGGTCTGGCAGTCGGAACAAAGCTGCAGTTCGTATTCCCCGCCTTCCAGCACCCAGTCCTTTTTTTTCGCATCGAAATATCTTAACTCCGCTTTGGGAACGGTCAGTTCAACCTTTACGCAGCCGCCCGCTTTTATATAAACCTTCCGGAATGCGCGCAGTTCGCGTTCCGGCTTGAAAACATCGCTTTGCGGAGCCCTGACATAGAGCTGCACGACTTCTGCGCCGTCGCGTATGCCGGTATTGTTTACTTCGCAGGAAACGATGAGCGAGTTTTTCTCCTCCCGCACCTGCATACCGCGATACTCAAACGACGTATAGGAGAGCCCGTAGCCGAACGGATAGCGCACAGGTTTCTTCGCCGTCGCATAATATCGGTAACCGACAAAAATACTCTCCCTATACACCTCGTTGACGCCCTTGCCGAACGCTTCCCCGAAGGGTACGTCTTCATACCGAAGGGGCCACGTTTCGGCGAGCCTGCCGGAAGGATTCGCCCTGCCGAACAGAAGGTTTGCGCAAGCAGTGCCGCCGTTCTGCCCGGGAAGATACATATTGAGAATCGCGCCGACCTTTCCGGCAAACGGAAGCTCCACGGGCGAGCCGCCGAACAGCACCACGATAATTTTCCTCCCCGTTCTGCACAGCGCGTCGATGAGGGCGAGCTGATTTTCGGGCAGACGCATATGCTCGCGGTCACAGCCTTCGCTTTCGGCATAATCGGTAAGACCCGCAAACACGGCTATCGTATCATATTGCGCGGAGGCGGCGACCGCCTCGTCGATCCATGCCTGCTGCGGCTCTGTTTGGTTTTCCGCATAACCGCGGCTATACCCGTAGGATATGCGCATGGCGTCGAACGCAGCCTTCGGCGTGGTGATCTTCGTCGGGTTGATCATCGAACTCCCCGCTCCCTGATAGCGCATCTTTTCGAATAGTTCGCCGACGACAAAGATTCTTTCGCCTTCCGCGAGGGGAAGGACGCCGTCGTTTTTCAAAAGAACCGCGCAGTCCTCCGCAATTTCGCAGGCAAGGCGATCGTTCGCCTCAAAATCGGCGTCGTCCGCAATTTTTTTTGCGAATGTGTCCACCGCAGTCAATACGTTTTCCGCCGCGCTGTTCAGGCTTTCCTCCGCGAGCGTACCGTCCTTCAAGCCGTCCAGAATCCATTTGCGGCAAATTGCCGTATCGCCCGGCATTTCCAGGTCAAGCCCCGCGCGCAAAGACGCTACGCGGTCGTGCATTGCGCCCCAGTCGGTCATGACCAACCCGCCGAACCCCCATTCCCGGCGCAGCACGTCGGTTAAAAGCCACTTGTTGTGTGAACAGAATTCGCCGTTTATTTTGTTATATGCGCACATGAGCGAGGCAGGCTTGCTCTCTTTGACGATAATTTCAAAAACCTTCAGGTAAATCTCGCGGATGGCGCGCAAATCGGCTATGCTGTCCCCCATAAAGCGATAGTTTTCGCTGTTATTGAGCGCAAAATGCTTGACGGATACCCCGACGCCCTCACTCTGTATGCCTTCAACCTCTGCCGCAGCCATCTTCCCCGCCAGCAGCGGATCTTCCGAAAAGTATTCGAAATTTCTGCCTGCGAGCGGATTGCGCTTGATATTCGCTCCGGGGCCGAGAAGGATATGTACCCCGTATTTGTGGCATTCCTGTGCAATGGCTTTGCCCATTTTCCGCACATTTTCAGGATTCCAGCCGGAAGCCGTGCAGGCGGCAGTCGGAAACGCCGTTGCCGGCAGACTGCCCGTAACGCCGTTATCTCCCCCTTCTGCCTGCACGCGCAGCCCGTGCGGGCCGTCCGACATGCGAAGAGATTTAATCCCCAGCCTCGGTATGGGATTGGTATACATAAAATCCGTGCCGGCAACGAGCGCGGCTTTTTCCTCCGCGGTCAGTTCGCAGAGCAACTTCCGGACATTCATTTCCGATGCCTCCTTTTTTCAATACCATTATAGCAGTAAATTTTTGAATTGTATTGCATTTTTGTGCCGTTTTTGATATAATTGTTACCAGAAACGAGCGAGGTGACGAAACATGCGCGCGAAAAATATCGATTTGCAATATTTATGCACGGCGATCGGAAACCTTTCCGGCATTCCGATCCGCCTGTACCGAGGGAGGGAACTGCTGCTGTATTACTCCGTTTCACCCCTGCCCAAAGATCCGATATGCGTATATTTCGACCAAATTATGGCTATCAAAGATCGCGTCGGATACTTTATGACGCAGCATTTCAATTATTACGGAGTAGTTACGAGCGGAGCGATGCGCGTTGTTTTGGGGCCGTCGCGGCAAACGACGGCGAACGAACAGGAACTGCGCGAATTGGCTTTCCGCGCAGACGTGCCGAAAGAACAGATCAACGAATTCGTCCTCGGCATGAAAAATATTGTCAGCATGCCCCTCGGAAGCATAATACAAATTTTACTTACACTCAACCATGTTTTGAACGGGGAGAAGCTCTCCCTTGCCGACATCACCGTATACGACGGCGACCGCGAGAGACTGAAAGAGCTTTTAAGCCGTGAGCAGCTCAAAGAAACGGAAAAGCGAAGCATGTCCGACGAGGCAAATCGGTTTAACAATTCGCTGGCAACCGAACAGACAATTCTCACGATCGTCCGGCATGGAGATACCGCGGCGCTGAAAAAATGGCTCGCCGATGCACCTGCCGTCAATTCGGGAATCCTCGCAAAGGAGCTGATTCGCCAGCAAAAAAACACTTTTATCGTTACGGCGACCCTCGTATGCCGTGCCGCAATCCGCGGCGGCGTCGATATGCAGGACGCGCTTTCGATGAGCGATTCTTATATTCAAAAATGCGAATTACTCCAAGACCTGCCTTCCATTACACATCTTCTGTTCCGAATGGTTTTCGATTATACGGAGCGCGTGGAAAAAATGCGGAGAAACGCCGCGCCGTCACAGCTCGTTTTCGATGTGCGGAACTACATATTGCACCACCTCTCCGAACCGATCCGCACATCCGCGATCGCAGAAACGCTCTTTATCAGCCGAAGCAAACTTTCCTCTAAATTTAAAAGCGAAACGGGTGAAAACCTCTCCGATTTTATCCTGCGCGAAAAAACGGAGGAGGCGAAATATCTGCTCCGCTATACCGATAAAACTTTGGTCTCCATAGGCACTTACCTCGGTTTTTCTTCGCAAAGTCATTTTACGCGCACATTTAAAAAATACGCAGGGCTGACCCCCGCCGAATACCGCGAACGAAACCAGTAAACAGACACTCCGCACTAAAAGGAACGAGCGGGGAGAACGTATCTCCCCGCTCGTTCCTTTTTTTGTCGTCGCTTCACATACTCCCGGTTTTGCACGACACACGCCAAATTGCTCAAACCCTTTTTTATCCGCGGACAATCCGCGGGTTTTCCTGTACAATAAATGGCAAAAACCTCGGTAAAACCGAGGTTTTTGCCGGCAATATCTTTTTTGTTGCCAAATGATGGTGCGAGTGACAGGACTTGAACCTGCACGGAATCGCTTCCACTAGAACCTGAATCTAGCGCGTCTGCCAATTTCACCACACTCGCATTCGCTTTATTGCGCCGTCATAGAACCAACTGCGGTCGTATGATCTCTTTGCTGACTCTCCCGCCGCCGCTATGTATGCGGTAAGCGCTGCCGCCGCAACTGATCGAACGGACAATCTCTCCGTTCACAATTTCGATCGCACTGTTGTCTTCCAAACCGATAGCGTCTTTATTATTATATGAAATTATTTCGTCAAAGTCAAGCGCTCGAAGCCCGTAATGCGGAGAAATTATTCCTTTTATCCAATTTAATCCCGGATAAAGCGCGTACCTCCCCTCTCCGCACTCCTGCACCGAATCGGAATACATCGTTTCAAACCAGCATATCGCCCCTGCCGACAACCCGCAGACGATTACGCCGCGCTCGTACGCGTCGCGGATTAACTCAAGCATTCCGCTCTTTTTCCAATGCTCCAACATAAATACGGTATCGCCGCCGCCGACATAGATAAAATCGGCTTTCTGAAATTTTTCCGCAATCCGTTCCATATCCATCTCGCCGTAAACGGTGAGCGCAACGTCTGCCTTGATGTCGTAAACGGAGGTATACGTTTTCCGAAAGCTGTTGAAATACGGCATGCTGTCGTGGCTGGCGGTCGGAATAAACAGCCCGTATGCACGTTTCTCTCCCGCGTGCGTCTTTGCCAGTTCCGCGATATATCCGTCGATTTTCAGCGTTTCCTTCGTTTTCAGTTCACCGCCGCCGATGCAAATTAACCTTTTATCCATGGTATTCCCGTCATTGTGCGCGCTTTGCGCGAAGATCCTTATCCCGCTCCAGGATTTGATCGATGGAAGCGATTGCCTTTTGCGTTTTTTCCAAAGCTTGCTCCAAACCGCTCAAATCGTCGATGCCCTTCGCCTTGAATTTATACGGCGAGATACAGGCGCTTGCCTCTTCCAGCAACACGGAAATCGAATCGAGGTTCCCGTCCCGCTCCTTTTGCGCCATCAGCGTGACCGTATAGGCGAGCTTGTTCGCCTTGTTGGCGCATTTGGTCGCCATACGGAAAAAATCGTAACCGCTGATCTCCTTTTTATCCCCTTCGCCGCGGATAAATTCGTTTATATCGGCGCAAAGCGACGTCAGCCGCTTTTTCAATTCGGCGTGCGTAGGCAGTTTTGTGGCACGCTTGATAAAACCGAGTATGAGAATTCCGACGACGATGATCGCCGCATACGTTATATATTGCAACAGCAGTTCCAGCGTCATTCTTCCTCCCTCCCCTTGCCTTTGCATTCCGCGGGCGAGACGGCTGCGCCCTGCGCCGCCGTTTGGATAAGCTGCACGTCCATGCGGTTGAACGGGATGGAGATCCCCTGTGCCTTCAGATCGTTGAAGATCTTGTCGGTCAGGTCGTAGAGCGTATCCCAATAATTTTCGTTCAACGTCCAGGCGCGGGCGGAAAATTTCAGCGCGCTGTCGCCGTATTCCTTCAGCACCACCGAGGGAGCGGGCGTTTTGACGGTGTATTTGTATTCGCTGACCGAATCGAGCAAAAGCTGTTTTACCTTCGCCGTGTCCGCATCGTACGGCACGGGTACATCGATAACCACGCGGCGAATGGGCATCGTGCTGTAATTGATCATCTTGGTGCTGAGGATTTCGCTGTTCGGAATGATGATCTCCTCGTTGCTGTATGTGAGGATTTTCGTGTTGAACAGCCGTATATCCTGCACAAGCCCGTCGTACTCGTTGATCTGCACATAATCGCCCTTTTTGAAGGGTTTCGTGAAAATGATGATGACGCCGTTCGCGAGGCTGCCCAAACTGTCTTTCAGAGCCAAAGCAATGGCGAGTGCCACAGCGGAAAACCCGGCGATGATGCCCGCCGTTGAAAACCCGAGCGAACTGACCAGAACAATGACCAGCGCAACATATAAAACGACGGTCACGACGGAAATGACGAACGACGCGGCGGCATTGTCAAGGCGGCGGCTGCGAAGCGTCGCGCTGCGCGTGATCGCCTGAACGATTTTGATGACGACGAGCCCGAGTACGAGAAAAGCGAGCGTACGGACGATTGCAAGCCCCGTATTCTGAACAAAATCCTCGCCGATCTGCCGCAATGTTTCCCAAAATCCGGGTTCGGCGCCCTCCGCGGGCGCGTCTGCCGATGCTGCCAGAAATTGATACATTTTTCTCCTCCGAATCTTACAGGGCGGAAAGAAGCCTGTCTCTCCGCGCCTCGCACTCCGCATAAATTTTATCCAAATCTTCGCCGATATAAAACCTGCCGCGGTCATAAACGATCTTTCCGCCGGCGACCGTCATCAGCACATCCGAACAATCGGCGCTGTAGACGAGATTTTTCCGTACGTCGGACAGCGGACGCATGTTGGGTGCGTTCAGGTCGATGAGCGCCATGTCGGCAAAGTTGCCTTCGCGCAGCGCGCCGCCGCGCATGCCGAGCGCGGCATATCCGTTTTCGGTAGCTGCGGCGAGCGCCTGCTCCGCACTCACGGCGGAAGCGTCCTTCAACGATTCCTTTTGCAGGCAGGAATACAGGTACATCTCCCGGAACATGGACGCAGCATTGTTGCTCGCCGTCCCGTCGGTACCGAGCGCGGGCGCAATGCCCTGCGCCAGCATGCTGTATACGGGTGCAATGCCGGACGCCAATTTCAGATTGCTCGCCCCGTTGATAACGGGAGTCACGCCGCTCTGTTTTAACAGAGCCAGGTCGTCCTTATCGCAGTACACGCAGTGCGCCGCAATGCCTCCGTTATCGAAAAATCCGAGTTTATGCAGGTATTGCGGCGGCGTAAGCCCGTTATGCCGCACCGTACACTCGCCGACCTCTTTCAAAGTTTCTGAAAGATGGATATAGGTCTTTGCACCGCACTCTGCCGCAAAATCCGCCACCTTCGCAATCAGGCTCTCCGTGCAGGTATACTCCGCGTGAAGCCCAGGAAAATAGCGAATTCTGTCAGACATAGTATTATATTTAGCGTAACAATCCTCTATAAATCGGAGAATATCCCCCTCGGAATCGGAAGTAGAACCGCCGCACAACGCAATGCACAGATTGGCGTTTTTCGCCGCCTGATAGACGGAATCGACATAGAAATACATATCGGCAAAGCAGGTTATGCCGCCCCGCACATACTCGGCGATCTGCAGCATCGCTCCCCAATACATGTCGTCGGGGGTCAGATGATCCTCCATGGGGAAAATGCGCTCGTTCAGCCATTGATCGAGGGGCAGATCGTCGGCAATGCCGCGGAACAGGCTCATGGCGGCGTGCGCGTGCGCGTTGCAAAATCCGCTCATCAGCAGGTTTCCGCCGCAGTCGATCTCCTTTTCCGCACAGCCGACAAACGAGCCGCGCATGCCGATGCGCCCGATCGTATCCCCTTCCGTTAAAATTTCGCCGTCGAAAATATCTTCCGACGGTGAAGGCAAAATTTTTGCGTTGTAAAAGCGGTATTTCATATTATTTCAGTTTTTCGGCGAGCTGCAGAAGATACGCTCTGAACGGTTCCCCGAGCGATTCGTCGCGCAGGGCGTATTCTACGTTCGCCTCCAAAAATTCCAGCTTATTGCCGGCATCGTAGCGCTTGCCTTCGAACCGGCAGCCGATCAGCCGACCCTGCCCGGCAAGATATTGCAAAGCGTCCGTAAAATACACCTCTCCTTTCGGCGAAGGCGGCGTGTTTTTGATGATATCGTAGATGTCCGGTTCCACCACATAGCGCCCGATGACGGCGTCGTTGGAAAATTTATCCTTCACCGCAGGTTTTTCTACGATTTTGTCGATGGCAAAACGGCGCTCGCCGATCTCTTTCCCGCGGATGTTGGCGTATTTGGGAATATCCGCATCCGGCACTTCCATAACCGCGACGGCGGGTTTCCCCGTTTCACTGTAGCAGTCCATCAGCTGACCGATCGCAGGGCGCGTATTCGCATCCGTATAGATCACATCGTCGCCCAAAAGGATCGCGAAAGGCTCGTCTCCCGTAAACGCGCGGGCATACATGATCGCATCCGCAAATCCCGTAGGATGTTTCTGCCGCACAAAATACATATTGACGAGGTTTTCCATTTCCCTCGAGATTTTCAGGAATTCGTCTTTTCCGTCCTGCTCCAGCAAAGCGTCAAGCTCGGGAGTATAATCGAAAAAATCCTCGAGGATCTTTTTATTCCTGCCCGTAATGACGAGAATATCTTCGATCCCCGCGGCAACGGCTTCTTCGACGATGTATTGCAACGTCGGCTTATCGACGATGGGCAACATTTCCTTGCATACCGATTTCGTGACGGGCAAAAAACGCGTTCCGAACCCCGCCGCGGGGATAACTGCCTTCGTGATTTTTTTTGTCTTAAAATTGTTCTGCACTTCCTTTCACTCCGCTCTCTATACTTTTTTATTTTGTACCGAACAGGCGATCTCCGGCATCGCCCAACCCGGGGACGATATACGCGTGATCGTTCAGTTCTTTATCCAACGCAGCGATGAAAATATCGACGTCGGGATGCGCTTTTTGCAGCGCGGCAAGTCCCTGCGGCGCCGCGATGAGACAACAAAATTTGATATTGGTGCAGCCTCTGTCCTTCAAAAAACCGATCGCCGCGGCAGCGCTTCCGCCGGTGGCAAGCATCGGGTCGACGACGATCAGCGTTCTGTCCGTGGCGTCGGCGGGAAGTTTGCAATAATATTCGACGGGTTTGAGCGTCTTCGGGTCGCGATACAGCCCGATATGCCCGACCTTTGCATTGGGTACGAGTTTGAGCATGCCGTTGACCATTCCAAGCCCCGCGCGGAGAATGGGTACGATGCCCACGCTTCTGCCCGAAACCGTTTTTGCAACCGTTTTGCAGATGGGCGTTTCCACCTCGATATCCTCCAGAGGCAGATCGCGCGTGACCTCGTACGCCATCAGAAGCGAGATCTCCTCCGCAAGCTCTCGGAAATCTTTTGTGCTGGTGTTTTTATCGCGCAGCATTGTTATTTTATGCTGCACGAGGGGATGATCCATAACAAATACTTTCGCCATAATAAATTTTCTCCCTTCGTATGATTTTTATGTTATTTGAAATATTTTTCTTCGATCGCGGCAATTTTATCGACGCGGCGCTTATGCCTGCCCCCGCCTTCAAATTCGGTATTGAGAAAAATATTCACGATTTCCAGCATCAGCCCGTCGCCGATGATCTTCTGTCCGAACGCGAGCATATTTGCATCATTGTGCAAACGGGTATATTTTGCCGAATAGGTATCGTGGCAATGCGCACAGCGGATACCCTTCACCTTGTTTGCGGCAATGGAAACGCCGATGCCCGTGCTGCATATCAGAATCCCCCTCTCGCATTCCCCGCGGGCAACGGCTTCCGCGGCGGGAAGGGCGAAATCGGGATAGTCGCAGGAGTCCTCCGTACAAGTGCCGAAATCCTCCACCTCATAACCGTTTTCCCGCAAATATTTCAGCAAACTGTTTTTCAATACAAGCCCGCCATGGTCGCAGGCGACTGCTATCTTCATTTTTTATCCTCCCGTTGTTGGCCCGGTAAATCCGAAGCAAAAAATTTTTCTATGATCGCCGCGGCAGCCTGCTGCAATTCGTCTGCCGCGCGGCGGTATTCGTCGATCGTTCCGCCGTAAGGATCGTCCACGTCGAACCCGATAATATCGCTGACGGCGTAAACGTTCCCCGAGCCTTTCAGCAAGTCCTTCTGTTCGCGCGTCATGCACACGACCATGTAACTCGTTTCAAGCATCTTATGTTTCAGCTGGCGAGGACGGAATTTGGAGTAATCGAGCCGCCGTTCATCGAGACAGGCGGCGCTCAACGGATGAATGGCTTCGCTGTTCGACGCGAAAATGCCGGCCGATGCGGAGTCGACAAACTTGATCTTCCGCCTTTTGATCTCCGCACGGAAGATCGCCTCCGCCATCGGACTGCGGCATGTGTTCCCCGTACATACAAACAAAACCTTTCTCCGCTTCATTTCTCCTCCCCCGCGCAAGCCTTGCAAAGGCGGTTCAGCACGCCGTCCATGACCCCGCCCCGCGCATGCGGTTTTACCGCAATCAGCATATCCGCCTTGGTTTCCGCATCCCGCAAAAGAGCATACAGGTTGGCAGCCATTTCCTCCGCGGTATTGCCCAAGCGAAGCACGGAGTCGGAAGGAAAGTTATCCGCCGCAGCCTCTTCGCACAGAATCAAAACGCGCATCCCCGCATCCCTATTTCTATAAAAACAGGTCAGCGCCTTTCCGATCTCATCCGCTTCAAACAGGCATGTTCGGCAGGCGGGAGCATAGTGCTTGTATTTCATTCCGGGGGAACGGACTTGCTCGCCCGCTTTCGGAACATACAAACCGCATTTGCCGGTCACGCTTTCGATCATCTCGCGCGACACCAGACCCTGCCGCAAAACGACAGGATAATCGCCTGTTACGTCACACACAGTACTCTCTATACCGCCGGAACACGCGCCTCCGTCCAAAATCAGAGGTATTTTTCCGTGCAGATCGTCATATACATGCTGCGCCGAAACGGGGCTGACGTGTTTGGAAATATTCGCCGAAGGCGCCGCTACCGGAATGCCGACATACTTCAGGAATTCCTGCGCCGAAGGATGCGACGGCACGCGCACCGCAAGAGTATCCAACCCGCAGGAAACTTTTGCGCTCACCCGCCCCCTGCTTTTATAGACCAAAGTAAGCGGCCCGGGGAGAAAAGCCTCGCGCAGTTTCGCCGCATAAGACCGGTCGTCCTCAACCAGCAGCGAAAGGTCGTAGTCCTTATGCACATGCACGATGAGCGGGTTATCGGAAGGTCGCCCTTTTACACGGTATATGTTCTCCACTGCCGCGTCTGAACGGGCGTCCGCGCCGAGACCGTAAACCGTTTCGGTCGGAAACGCAACCAACTCCCCTGCCAAAAGCAGCTCTTTTGCACGCGCGAGCGAGTCGCTCCCGAGCGGCAATATTTCCGTACGCATCAGAAATTCTCCTCTTCGTCGGGAGGCGTTTCATCGCCGGGCGAGCCGGCGAAGCTGCCCAGCGCATCGTCGTAAGGATCGCCGTACCCGTTCTGCGAATCGTCGTCGTAGGAGGCATCGTAGCGATCCTCCTCGTCATTTTCTTCCGCTTCCCGAAGTTCGCCCTCGCCCGGCTCATCCGGTAAAAATCCGGGCGGAGGATTGACGTAGCGCACCTGGTCGCCGCGGAAGCGCAGTTTTACCCTGCCCAATTCGCCGTTACGGTGCTTCGCAATGATAAGGTCGGCGGCGTCTTTTATAATTTTACCGCTCTTGATCTCTTCGGGGGTCGCGGCAACGTCGGGGCGGTGAATAAACATAACCATATCAGCGTCCTGCTCGATCGCGCCCGATTCGCGCAGGTCTGACAGCTGCGGTTCCTCTTTGGAAGAAATACGGCGCAGCTGCGAAAGAGCCAGCACGGGGACATCGAGTTCCTTCGCCATGATCTTTAAATTTCGCGTGATGGTCGCAATCTCCTGCTGACGGTTCTCCTCGCTTCGGCGCTCGCCGCTGCCCATCAATTGGATATAGTCGATCATGATGATATCCAAGCCTTCCTTGCGCGACTTTAAACGGCGGCACTTGGAAAGTATTTCCGCCGGCGTGATTTTGGAGGAATCGTCGATATAAATTTTCGCCTTTTTGAGATCGGAACTCGCCTTCCACAGTTTTTTCCAATCGCTCTGTGAAAGTTCGCCCGAGAGCGCCTTCGACATACTGACGCGCGCATACGAGCATAAAAGCCTCTGTGCGAGCTGAATGCGCGGCATTTCCAGCGAAAATACGGCGCACACCCTGTTATCGACCAGCGCGGCATGCTCGATGATGTTCATGCCGATGGTCGTTTTGCCGACGCCCGGGCGCGCGGCGAGGACGATAAAGTCGGACTTTTGCAGACCGTTCGTGATCTTATCCAACTTTGTGAATCCCGTATTGATGCCGCGGAGAGCGTTCTTATCGGTGGAGATCACTTCAAATTTATTCAGCACGCGGTCATAGCTGTCGTCCTCGCGCATATCGACGAGGGTTGACGTATCCATTTTTTTGGAAATATCGAATACGAGCTTTTCCGCGTAGGCAACGCTGTCTGCCGAATCGGCTCCTTCCATCGCGTTTTCAATGATCTTCTGCGACGCCCGGATCAGGCGGCGGTTGACGCTGTCGCGCTTGACTATTTCCAGATACGATTTATAGTTCGCTGCAGAAGGAGTTATTTTGGCAAGGTCGGTTATATAGGTAATTCCGCCCGCCTTATCCAAACACTTTTCGTTTTCCAGCTCGTCGGCGAGAGTTACCAAATCGACGGGTTTGCGCGCATTGAACACCGCTTTCATCGCCCCGATGATCAGGCGGTGCGATTCCTGATAAAAATCGTCTTCCGTCAGTTTATCGAGTACGTCCGTCTGCGTGTCTACGTCGATGAGCAGGCAGCCGAGAAGAGCCTGTTCCGCTTCGAGATTGTTGGGTAATACATTTGTTTTTGCCATCGTTTTTCCCTGCCCTTTACGCCGCATGAGGCGGCTGTGCGCGGAGGTTCTTTTTTTCGCGGAAGCGCTTGCCCAGCTTGCGGAACAGAACCGCCAGTTCGTCTGCCGAACCTTCCGTTATATCCGCTTTGCCGACAATCAACGCCTGCGACCTGCCGATATAAATATAGAAATATTCCTTCGTTTCGTATATACGCAGAACCTGCGCATACGGAATTTCCACTTCTTCCGTGCGCGCGCCTGCCCGAATCGTAAGGCGGAACGATTCTTCCCCGAACTGAAAAAGCTGTTCCGTTTTCAGATAATCGGGATTCTGCGCGATCTTTTTACCGAGCTTTGCATTCTGCATGGCGAGAGCCACCGGCGGAAGCGCGCAAGCCAAGACGAACAGCACCCCCGCCCCCGCGTAAAACGCCGGATTCCCGAAAGCGATCCCGAGCGCGAGAAACATTACCGCGGCTGCGAAAAACAAAACCGGATATGCGTATGCCCGCACGCCGCGCGCTACAAACTGGTGGAATGCGCACAGCTTTTTATATTCCGGCAAATTGTTTTTATGAAATGCCTTGACCATAGTCTTTTACTTTTTCAGCATCATTTCTTCGAAACGTGCGAGCGTGTCTTCAAATTCTTTCATAGCAGCCTCGAACGCCTGCGGTTTGGTCAGGTCGACTCCCGCAATTTTCAAAAGTTCGACGGGACTGTCGCTGCCGCCCGAGGAAAGGAATTCCTTGTAATCCCGAACCGCCGTTTCCCCTTCCGTCAGAATGCGGTTGACGATGGATATGGCGCTGATAATGCCGGTTGCGTATTTGTACACATAAAAAGAGGTATAGAAATGCGGAATCCTCGACCACTCGTAGGCGATCTGCTCGTCATGCACGATCGCGTCGCCGTAATACTCTTTGTTCAGTTTGAGGTATTCCGCGCTCAGGTTTTCGCTCGTGAGAGGCGTACCCGCCTCCACAAGCCCGTGCGCGATCGACTCAAATTCCGCAAACATCGTCTGGCGGTGCAGCGTCGTGCGGATGGTATCCAAAAAGTAATTGAGGAGATATTTTTTCATATTCTCGTCCTGCGTAGTGGAGAGAATATATTTCAGGAGCAGCGTTTCGTTGACCGTACTCGCCACTTCCGCAACAAAAATGCGGTAATCCGCCTTTGCATACGGCTGTTTCGCGTTAGAATGATAGGTGTGCAGCGCATGCCCCATTTCGTGCGCGATGGTGAACACGTCGTGCGTGGTCTTCTGATAGTTCAGCAGTACATACGGGTGCAGCCCGAAAATCCCCGTGCTGTACGCGCCGCTGCGCTTACCGGACGTTTCGCAGACATCGACCCAGCCTTCGGCAAAACCCCTTTTCAGAAGGGAGCAATAATCTTCTCCGAGCGGGGAAAGACCTTTGACGACAAGATCGCAAGCCTCTTCGTAAGAAAGTTTAAGCTCGGCATCGGCGACCAACGGCGCATAAATGTCGTACATGTGCTGCTCGTCCAGCTTCAAGATCTTTTTGCGCAGAGCAATATAGCGGTGCATCGCCGAAAGGTTTTTGTGGACAGCTTCGATGAGGTTGTTATAGACGCAAACGCCGACATCCTCGCCGTCCAACGCGCGCTGCAGGCAGCTCTCATAACCGCGCGCGCGGCTGATAAACACGTCCTTTTTCACATTGCCGTAGTAGGTAGCGGCTATAGTGTTCGTCAGCCCGATATAGGCGGCATAATAGCGCTCGAACGCGCGGCGGCGCAAATCTCTGTCGTCGCCGTGCAGCAGTACGCTGTACATGCCGTGCGTCAGGGCGATCTTGCCGCCCTTGCCGTCCTCGACTTCGCCGAGCTGAATATCGGCGTTGTCGATCATGGAGAATATATTCTGAAACTGCGAGTACACCTCGCCGCCCATCGCCAGGAGTTTTTCCTCTTTTTCGGAGAGAATATGCTTCTTCATTTTGATAAGCTGGCGCAGCGCATAGTCATGATCGGAGAGAGAACTGTCGCGGAGATACCCTTCCAGCACGGAATCGGGCAAAGCCGTCAGTTCCGGCTCGACAAACGCCGTTTCCGAAGAGAAGCGCACGATGAGAGACATGGCGCGCGACTGCATCGCCGTGTATTTCGCAATGCGCGAATCCTCGTCGTGCCGCATATGGGCATAGAGGTACAGCCGCTCGACCGCGCGCATCGCTTCTTCCTGCGCCCGATAAAATTCGCGCAGGCATTCCGCCTTGCCGAGTTTACCCTTGTAACCGGAAAAGTTCAGGGATTTTTCCGCTTCGGAATATGCCTTTTCCCACGCTTCGTCGGACGGATAAATGTCCTCTACCTTCCATTTATATTTGCTTTCGACTTCGTTCCTTTCCATAACACTCTCTCTCCTCTTTCAATTTTTATTGCTGTGAATGGGCGCAGGGATCCTGCCTCCGCGCAGGATAAAGCGCGAACTGTCCGTCGTGTTGACGGGCATGATCGGCGCCCTGCCCAAAAGCCCGCCGAATTCCACGCTGTCGCCCACATCCTTTCCGGGGACGGGAATGACGCGGACTGCCGTCGTTTTATTGTTGATCATGCCGATCGCCGCTTCGTCCGCGATGATCGCGCTGATGGTCGTGGCGGGCGTTTTCCCGGGGATGGCGATCATGTCCAATCCGACCGAACAGACAGCCGTCATTGCCTCGAGTTTGTCGATGTTCAGAAGCCCCTTCTCCGCCGCGCGGATCATGCCGATGTCCTCGCTGACGGGAATGAAGGCGCCCGAAAGCCCGCCGACATGCGAGCTTGCCATTACGCCGCCCTTTTTGACTGCGTCGTTGAGCATGGCGAGCGCCGCCGTCGTGCCGTGACCGCCCACGCATTCGAGGCCGAGTTCTTCCAGAATGTGCGCGACCGAGTCGCCCATGACGGGCGTCGGCGCGAGCGACAGATCGACGATGCCGAATTCGGCGTTCAGGCGCTTTGCCGCCTCTTTGGCGATCAGCTGCCCCGCGCGCGTGATCTTGAACGCCGTGCGTTTGATCATCTCCGCAGCCTCGTTCAGGTTGGCGTCGGGAATATTTTCCAACGCGTGCTTAACGACCCCGGGGCCGGAGACGCCGACGTTGATGACCGTGCCGCTCTCGCCCACGCCGTGGAACGCGCCCGCCATAAACGGATTGTCCTCGACCGCGTTCGCAAATACGACGAGCTTCGCGCAACCCAATCCGTCCTGTTCGGCGGTGAGTTCCGCGGTGCGCTTGACGATCTCGCCCATCTGCTTCACCGCGTCCATATTGATGCCCGACTTTGAAGAACCGATGTTCACGGAGGAGCAGACGCGCGTCGTGGACGCCAGCAATTCCGGGATACCGTCCAGGAATATTTTTTCGTAGTCCGCCGTGCCTTTATGCACGAGCGCGGAATATCCGCCCAAAAAGTCGATGCCGAGTTCGTTCGCCGCCCTGTCCAACGCCTTGCCGACAAGGACTGCCTTTTCGGGGAAAGGCGCGCAGATGAGGCTGACGGGCGTGACGGAAACGCGCTTGTTTACGATGGGTATGCCGTATTCCCCGGCGAGCCTGTCCGCTACCTGCACGATGTTTTCCGCCTTTTTGCAGACGGTATCGTATACGTTTTTCGCTGTTTTTTCCGCCGTGCCGCCGATACAGGGCAACAAAGAAATACCCATCGTGATCGTGCGGATGTCCAGATGCTCCCGCTCGATCATGTCGATGGTTTCCAAAACGTCAAATTTATTGAACATGTCCGCCCCCGCTTAAATATTGTGCATGGCGTTGAATATCGCCTCGTGCTGCAAGCGGATGGACATACCGATCTCCTCGCCCAGCTTTTCGCATTCCTTTGCCAGAACGGAAAGCTCCGTTTTGATTCCGCTGATGTCTACCAGCATGATCATCGCAAAATATTCCTGCAGGAGAGTCTGGCTGATGTCCTCGACATTGACGCCGCGCTCCGCAAGAAAGGTGCTGACCTTCGCTATTATGCCTTTTTTATCCTTGCCCGTAACCGTTACTACTGCTCGCATGATATTTCTCCGCTCGTTGAATCAGAATTGAATTCTTTCTTTTGCCGCATCTTCTTTTTGTTTTTCTTCGGCAAAACTGTCGTCGTGCCCGACCACTTCATATTCGACCATAACGTTGCCCTGCGTAAGATAGCAGACGGCATCGCCGCTCGCAAATTCGGGGCGGGGTTTTTCTTTATCGCAGTAGATCTTCCTGTCCATATACTCCGATTTCTTTTTGCTCCATTCGGACATGATGAGGACGTAATAATCTACGCTGTCCTTCAGCTCCGGTTCCTCGTAACGCAGGAACGTGCTGTTGTTCACCTGTTTCATCCCCACCGAAAGGTAGGAAACGATCTTATAATACTTCCTTGCGCGCTGGAATTTGATTCCGAGGAAAATATACGAAAAGATCACAAACACACAGCTGGCGACGCAGACGATCCAGATCGGAACCGGCTGCATGGGGTCTTCGTACGGCAGCGAAACGTAATAGGCGATGCACGCGGCGCACAGGGCGATAAAAACCACCATGACGCCGACATATATATACCAGATGCGCTGCTTTTGGCGGAATGCATTGACGAGATCGTCGTCGTTGAATATCACTGTCATATATTTCTCCGTAAAAAAATTATTTGCTGATGAACAGAACGCCGATGGTATTGCGGCCGCAATGACCGGTAATTACGCTGCCGGCGACCGTTTCGGTAACTTCGTCGAAGGAAAAAAGGTCTTTTACGAGCTGCTTTGCGCTTTCGACAAGTTCCGCGTCTGCATTGCTGTGCGTGATAAAACAGCGGGTGCGGTCATACTGCGGATATTCCTCCGCAAGATCATGCACATAATTTTTCAGGCAGCGGCTCATCTTGCCGATGTATTTCTTTTTCGGATACAGCTGCCCTTCCTTCATGGCGATCATCGGATGGATAGACAGAACCTTTGCCCCGTAATACGAGAGAGTGGAACAGCGCCCGCCCTTGTACAGATACAGCAGCGTATCGGGAATAAAGGAAGTATTCACTTTGTCGCGCAGGGAATTGACGGTTTCCGCAATTTCTTCCGCGCTTTTCCCCTCCTTCCGCAAATCGCACGCCTTCATTACGAGAAGCCCCTGCCCCGTGGAAAGCGCGTGCGAATCGACGACGATCACCTTTCCGCCGAAAGCCTTCGCAGCCGCCTGCGCGAATCCGTTCGACCCGCTCGCCTTCGAGGAAATATTGAAATGGATGAGCGTTTCGCCCGCCTCGACATACGGGCGGAAAAAATCCTCGTACTCCTTGACGCTCGGCGCCGCTGTTTTGGGAAGTTCCCCCGTTTCTTCAAAAAAACGGAAAATATCGGCGGGAACGATGTCGACGCCGTCGCGGAACGATTTATCGCCCAGCATCACGCTCAAAGGCATGATGCCGATTTCGTTTTCGCGTATTTGCTGTACGCTCAAATCGCATGTACTGTCTGAAGTGATCGCAATACCGTTCATTGCGTTGCCTCCTTATTACTTTCGATCGATATTAAAACAAACCGAACAGACCGGTCAGGAACCCTTTGCAGGCGAGCGACCAGCCGGTTACCACGCCCATCACATCGGAAAGCTCGAGCGCCCCGAGCGAACGGCTGTCTAAACTGACGCTGCGGTGATCGCCCAGAACAAAGATCTCGCCCTGCTCCACGACCGTCTCCGGAATGGTATTCCTTTCCGCCCAGGCTTTGCCCAGATACGGCTCTTCGACGACGTAAAAATCGCCGCCGCCCGCGTCCTTGCGGTACAGAATTCCGTTTTCCGCCTTTATGGTGTCGCCGGGAAGCCCGATGACGCGCTTGATGATCCACTTATGCACGGTTTCGTCGTGAACGCTGTCCTTTTCGTTTGCTTCGATGACGACAATGTCGCCGTGTTCCGGGGAAACCGCGGTATTGATGAACAGATAATCCCCCGATTCCAAGGTCGGCTCCATCGAGGTGCCTACGACCTGCACGCCTATGAATATCTGCGTGAACAATATAGTAAAGCAGAGAAAAACGGCGAGCAGGACGACAAAAAAGCGAACTGTCGACAGAAATTCTCTGTGAGGGTCGCGCCGCTCTGCAAGCAGCTCGCCGAATTTGTTTTCTTCCTCCATGCCGTCTCCTTATTTTTTGACCGCGCGCAGAAATTCATCGCGGGAAAGCATCACGACCCTGCCGCATTTATCGCACTTGATTTTGAAATCCGCGCCGACGCGGATGACCGTCCAGCTGTCGGAGCCGCAGGGGTGTTTCTTTTTGGTGACGATTTTATCTCCTATTGAGTATACCATATTTTTCGGTTTATAAAAAGTAAATTGCGTGAAATATTACAGCCAAAGCAAATTATTTATGCAAAATTCGTCCTGCGAATAGAATGTGATGTACCGCGCGGCGTTCAGACCCGAAAGCGGCTTGTTGATCTCGCTTTTGAAATCCTTTGCGCTCAACAGGTGATCCGCCCAGCATTCGCCTCCCGCAACGCGCAATGCGCACGAATAACGGACGGGCGTACCGCCCTGCTCCGCGCCGATGCAGACCTGCAGAATGGTCGGGCGGGGACTGTAAATATCGAATTTCAGAAGTCCGTTTTCGCCGGGGCGGAAGCGCGCATCGTTGATGCGGAAAAATTTCAGTCCGTAGGAGGAATAAACCCCGCGGATACCGAGCGGGCCCTCCGTGAGCCGGACGGGCGGCTCCGCCGTATTCAGAAAACAATCGGCAACCACGTTTTTATCGAAACGGTCGATCGTAAAGCTGTCGGTGCCGTTTGTGCTGCTGTACAGGATGCGGCTCTTTTTCTGTGAATTGGAATAAGCGTTTTCCAGCCGCTTGACGGCGATTTTGGAAGAAACGGCAAACCCGCAGCTGTATTTTGCCTTGGCGAACACGAACACGCGCGAAGCGTTTTCATAGGCGTTTAACGTAAACAGCTGCTCGTCGTCCCCGTCCTCGCGCTTGAGGGTGCATTTCGTCCAGTCGCGCGTGGGCGAATCGAGGTTATCCTCCGCCATATATACGTCGCAGTACTTTACTTCGCCGTTGCGGTCGAATTTGATGCGCGCGACGAGCTCCCCTTCGTCCTCTTCCACGCCGATCTCGACGGGCGCAGGGATAAAGACCTCCCGCCCTTTGAGATATTTGTCAATAAAGAGGTCGAGGTCATTCAGTCCCGTTTTGCCGATATGCCCGTTGTAACGCGCCGCGAAATAGAACGTTTTGTCCATTTCCGGGTTGATGCGGGCAAAGGTGTCGAACGCCCTGTCGGCATCGAAATTCTCGTCGTTGGTCGAACAGAGCATAAGCACCGGGCATTTTGCATACTGCGCATACGCCTGCGAATCGACGCCGGCAAGGAAACGGTAGCGCTCGTCGTCCATTTTCAGCTCCGTCGATTCGCCGAACTTATGGACGCCGCGGTAAGCGCGCCAGCCGCCGGCGCATACGGGAATAGCGCATGCAATCCCCTCGAACGTTGCGGCGAGCTGCCAGGCGATTTCTCCGCCCGCGCGAATGCCGATCAGCCCGATCTTCCTCTCGGGCGCAAGGGAACGCAGGTACAGGCAGCAGTAGCGCGCGACGGCGACCCACTCGTACCAGCTCGTTTCTTTAGCGGTATCGTCTGCAAAATCCAGGCGCCTGCCCGCCGAACGGTAATTGGCGTACGGAATCGCTTCGGGATAAATGGTGTATTCCTCGCAGTTTTCCCACTCGCCTCGGTAATCGGGCATAAGTACGGCGTAACCTTTTTTGGCGAACCGCTCCGCAAAAGCGACATCCGCCGTCTGCGACGCGTCGGGCAGAATAAGCAGCGCGGGAGGCGCGGTTTCGCCCGCAGGCGCGCAGTAGACCGCAAAGATATTGACGCGCACGCCGCCGACGTCGCGCCCGAAGCAGCGCAGTTTGCGCAGCAGAACGCCGTCTTCTTCGCGCTCTTCCAAAACCGTGCATTGTATAGGGAGCGAATCATTGAAATCGCTCCAAAGTGTGATCGGTGTCAGAATTTTGTTTGCCAAAAGATACTCTCCGTTTTAATAGTTGATTTGTATCTGCGAACTGCCGCTCTCCGCCGCGCCGGTGACGGTTATTTTCGTGCCGATGCGGTGTTTCAGCTCCTCCACATGCGAGATGAGCCCGATGCTGAAGCGGCTGTTTTTTAGTTTTTCCAGACTGTCCATGACGGTGTCGATGAGCTTTTCGTCGAGGGTGCCGAACCCTTCGTCCAGAAAGAAAAACTCGATGGGCTTGAGCGACTTTGCATAGATCGCCGAAGACAGCGCGAGCGCGAGGGAGAGGGAAACCAAAAACGTTTCGCCGCCCGAGAGGGTGTTGACGCTCCGCAGCTCCCCGCCGCAGAGGTTATCCCCCACGAAAAATCCCTGCTCGTATTTGATAAAGTACCGCCCGCCCGTGAGTTTGAGCAGCGTCGCCGTCGCGGCGGCGGAAATGTCGCACAGATATTCGGAGGCGACGTATTCCATGAACTTATTCCCGCGCGTAAGCTCCTGCAGCTTGGTGAGAAGGTCGAGTTTTTGTTTGTAAACGTCGCGCTCCTTCTCTATTCTTTTCTTTTGTTCCAGGCGTTTTTGCGTATCGGCGAGCCGCTGTTCGTAGACGGCGAGCGCGCCGTTTACGTCCTGCTTTTTCGCCGCCAATGCTGACATTTTTTCGCTCTGCGCGGCAAACTCCTCGTCGGAAATATCGCGCGGCTCCCCGCCCGCCCCTAACATCTGGATCTTTGCCCGCAGGGATATGAGCGCGCCGTCGTATTCGGAAATCCTTTTTTCCGCGTCGCCCGCGCGCTCCAACGCGCGGACGATTTCTTCCGCATCGTCTGTGCTTTGAAAGCCGCTCTCATCCAGAAGCGCGGCGGTTTTTTGTTCTTCCTTTTCCGCTTCCGCCTGCAGCTGCGCGAGCGCCGCTTCCGCCTTGCCCGCTTCCAGCTCGCACGCGCGGATGCCGTCGGCGGCGGACTGTATGCGCTTCTCCGAATCGGCGCGGCGGCTTGCGACATCTTCGCGCTGTTTTGTCAACGAGCGCTCCGCCGCAGTCCAATCCGTTTCGGCATCGCCGAGGGCGGCGCGCATCCGTTCGCGGACGGCGTCCATTTCGCCCTTAATGCGCACTCCGTCCTCGGAAATCTGCGCCTTTTTCGCTTCGTATTCGCGCACCGCGCTCTCCGCGCGGGTGCGCTCGGCGGCGAGCTTCGTTAAAACCGCGTTCAGCTCGTTCCGCTCCTTCTGTTCGCGGCGGAAATTTTCGAGCAGTTTTTCCGCGTCGTTGGACTTGTTCGTCGCAAGGAGCGCGTTCGCACGCGCTTCCTGTTCGGACAATACGCCGTCCGCCCAGCGGAAGAGTTCGCCCCCGGAAGAGAAATTGCCGTGCAGCTCCTCCCGCTTTGCCGCCGCATATTCGCCCTGGCGGCGGAATTCGGCGCCCAAAAGCGCGCTCTCGAAATTCTCGGCAAAGAACTCTGAAAGGTCGGCATTGCCCAGTGCGGCGAGCGATTTTTGGGCGGCTTGCTCGCGCCTTGCGCACTCTTCCGCCTCCCCGCTCGCCTTGGTAATTGCAGCCTGCAACGCCTGATATTCCTTTTTCAGCCGTTCGCGCTCCTCCCCTTTTTTGCGGAGGGATTCCGCATCCTGCTTGATATAGGCGAGCGCCGCGAGCTTTGCGGAAATCTCCTCCGCCCGCGCGGCGTAATTCGCCTTTTCATTTTCCTCGCGCAGGCGGGCAAGCTCCGCTTCGCTCGCCGCCTTCTTTGCAAGCGCTGCCGCGCGCGAGCGTTCCAGCGCGGCTGATTTGACCTTCCGCTGTTCCCCGCTCCTCTGCAGGGTACAGATTTCGCGCGCCTTGAGCGCAAGCCCGACGAGGCGGCGCAATTCCCCGATCTCCTTTTCCCGCGCCTGCAAGACCTGCAAGGCGTTCTTGTATTCCTTCAGCGACCTGCCGCGGGTATATTCGTCCTTGAACTTTTCAAAGTCAGCCGCGAAGCGATTGTATTCCTCGTCCAGCTGCGCCTTCTGCGCTTTGAGTCGCGCGCATTCCTCCTGCATGGCAACAAGGTCGGCGCCGTCTAAATCGCCGTAGGCGCGCAGCTCCCCCTCCTTCGTATCGAAGGAAGATCTGACCTCGGAATATCGCTCCTTAATGCGAGCATTCAAAAGATCGCCGTACTTTTCCAGCCCGAACAGGCGGGAGATGAGCTTGAGCCGCTCGCTCCGCTCCGCCTTGACGAACTGTGCGAATTCGCCCTGCGGCAGGGCGATGCACTTTTTGAAATCCTCGAAGGAGAGTCCGACGATCTCCTGTATCTTCGCGTTCGTGTTCTTCACACCGTCGCTGACCGGTTTGATCTGCTCCCCGTTCACCTCGGAGAGGGTGAGCGACTGTGCGGAATTCTTGCGCTTGATTTCCCGCTCCACGCGGTAGACTTTGCGCCCCTGCGGCGTTTCCGTTTCAAAATCGAAGAGGACATACGCCCTGTCGCAATTGTAGTTGATGATTTCGTTCCCGACGCCGCCCTTGATGCGGTCAATCCTGCCGTAGAGGGCGAAAATCATGCTGTCGAGAATGGTCGTTTTGCCGCTGCCCGTATCGCCGAAGATGCCGAAAATGCCGCCCGAAAGCAGCTTTTCAAAATCGATCTCCGCCTTGCGGGCAAAACTGTTGATGCCGCTAAATTCCAGATATTTAGGCTTCATCGTTCCCCTCCGTGACGGAAAGGAACAGCGCCGTCAAATCCTCGGGCGGCTCCTTCGCATACAGACTTTTATAGTATTCGCGGAAGAGTTCGGACGCGCTCATCTGCTTGCGCGATATTTCCGCCGCGGCAATTTCCCCGCCCTGTATCGACGGAATGATGGAGATCAGCCCGCCGTTCGCCTCTTTGAGCTGATGCACCTGCGAGGAGATAAGCGGCTCGGAAAGGTACAGCGTCAACTCTATATAGCAATCGGGATATTTTTGAAGAAGTTCGATTCCCTCCTCCACTCCCGCCGCCGCGAGCCGCACGAGCTGTCTGCCGCGCGTGAGCGGAACTTCGCGGATATTGCCTGCGCCGGTTTCGTCCAGGTCGAACAGGACGACGCTCTTTTTTGCACCCGCCTCGTCGAAGGCGTATTGCAGGATCGAACCGCTGTAATAGACGTTGTTTTTGAAATGCTGGCGCCTGTGCAGGTGCCCGAGCGCCGTATACGCGCACTGCGGCAGAAGCTCGAGGGGTACGGCGCGCGCGCCGCCCAAATCGATCTCCCGCTCCCCTTCGCTGACCTTGCCGCCCGCGAC
>CAJFFD010000011.1:0-8737 GCA_904373255.1 uncultured Clostridia bacterium
GGCTTTTGCAGGAAAGGTGAAGCCGCGGCATTTTATAATATGTGTGCCCTTAAAAATGCCGCGGCAAGGAAAACTCCGAACGCAAAAAGACGTACCGCTGTCGGTACGTCTTTTTCGTTGGGGGTTGTCCTCAAACTCTCGGCAATTTGTTTTATCAGCTTAAAACAAATTGCGAGAATGAAACAATTACTCGCGCAAGCAAAACCGCGCTTTTGCGCAGCGCAACCCTGTTTGCAAATGCTTTTGCTTACGGGAAGAGGGTGAATTTTTTGCCATTTATAATTATGTGTGCCCTTAAAAGGGCAAAAAAGAGGGAGAAACCGCCGCCTTGTCGACAGGTTTCTCCCTTTCCTCACGGAAAAAAGTTTTATCAGCTTAAAACTTTTTTCGTGAATTTTTTCACATCGCCGCCGTCTTATAAAAATAAAAGTACGTTTCGTCCTCGCCGCAGGGGCGCATGCCCGCCGATTTGAGGGTGTACGCGGAAACGGTGTTTTCCTTGAAGCATTTCGCCTCGATGCGCTCTAAACCCAGCTTGCAGAATCCGTATTCCATCATCCCGAGCAGCGACTCGCGCGCATACCCCCTGCCCTGCCGTTCGGGCAGGATGCGCATGCCGATCTCCGCCTCCGCCGCGTAGCCGAACCGGTACAGCACCACCTCGCCCACGAGCGCGCCCTCGAAGTATACGCCGAGCGGGAGCTCGTTCTTCTTTTTGAAATCGTTGCGGATATCCTCCAAAAACCACGAATCGGGCGCGGTGTCGGGCGCGTCGTCGTGCCAGTTGTAACCCCAATAGCGGTTGAGCTCGTCGTCCCGCGCGAGGCGGGCAAACTCGTGCACGTCTTCGTCGGCAACCTCCTTCAACACGAGCCGCTCCGTTTCCAGCTCGGGCAGTTTGGAGAGGGAATCGATGGGCCGTTTGACGGCTAAATTGTACTTATCGACCAGCCGCAGGGGCAGATACTGCAGTTTTGATTTGCGCAATCCGGGATCGCCCGAATCGTCCTCGCGGTTGATGTATTTTACCCCGTCGCCGCAGAAGGTCTGCGCGAACAGCTGCGCGATGGTCGGATACGCGCCCTGCACGCCGCGCAGAGCCTTTTCGATGTGAATGATCATCATGTCGCCGCAGCGCTCTCCCACGGAAAAGGCGACGATCTTCCCGCCGGCGCGCAGATACCCCGCGTACATTTTCAGCTCGCCGATATGCGGCAGGATTTCAAACACGCCCTTCATTTCCTCGTCGGCATAGGTATCCTCCTTGGCGTACTGCGACGCGGAATATTCCTTTAAGAACGCCTCCACCGCGGGCAGATCCTCCGGCTCGTAGGTGCAGAACTCGAAATCGGGGTACGTCTTTTTGAATTTGTTGACGTGGTTGCGCTGACCGCTGTACTTGCCGCCCGGATACGTGCGGAAGCTCTCCGCGTCGTACAGGTAATCGCGCCAGCGGCGGATGTCGGATATATGCACATCCGCGCCGTAGCGTAGCACGAGCGAAGGCAGTTTTTCGCGCGGAACGTTGGTGAAATGCAGGCGCACGTCGTTTTCGCGGCAGTACGCTTCAATCTTTTCGATGCCGCGCTCTTCGGCGGCTTCGTCGCCGTCTTTCGACAGCGGATAGTAAAAATAGCTGTTTCCGAAATAATGGTCGATGAGGAACAAGCACCCATCCTCCTCGCAGTACTGCGTGGAGAGGTAGCGCCCCCACATGAACAACAGCCCCGCCGAATAGTTGCCGATTTTCCCCTGCTGCGCCTGAAAATAGGGCAGCAGACGGGGCAGGTCTTCCCGCTCTAACTTACGAAATTGCATAAATAATAAAAACTCTCTCCTTTTTCGCGGGAGATTATACCATAAACGGAAATATTTTACAAGGAAAAACGCGCGCACCGCGGCAAAAAAGCGCTCGGTTTATTGTACCGCCGCCCGCCCCACCGCGAAAAGGAAAAAAGACGGCAGGGTTTTCCCCTGCCGCCGCCTTGCGGGCTAGCGCATTACTTCCCGATGACGGAAAAGCGTTTCCGGATATTGTTTGCGTTCTCGATTTCGTCGACCATGGCGATGGCGTAGTCGGCATAGCTGAGGCGGCTTTCGCCCTTATCGTTGACGAAATACTCCTCGCCGCCCAAGAGGTATTCGCCCGTTCTTTCGCCGTCCGCAACGAAGTCGCCCGCGGGGGAGAGATATGTCCATTGCACGTCGCTGCGCTTGCGCAAGTCGTCCAGCGCCGCGCCCTGCATATCCGCCAGCGGCTTGAACATAGCGGGGAAGCTCTCCAAATCCTTGACCTGCACGGTGTGTTCGGGGTTGACGTACAGGCTGCCCGCCCCGCCCACGACGAGCAGGCGCACCTTCGTGCCGCTCAACACGTCGCAAAGGTGTTTTAAGGAAGTCTTATGCAGGGGAAGCGTTTCGGGCGTCCACGCGCCGAAAGCGTCGATGACGGCGTCGAACCGGATGAGATCCTCGCGCGTCAGATCGAACAGATCTTTTACGACCGTCTTCGCCTTAGGGTTTGCGACCTTGTCGCTGCCGCGCACGAAACCCGTAACGTCGTACCCGCGCGAAACCGCCTCGTCCACCAACAGCCTGCCCTCCTTGCCTGCCGCACAGACAACCGCTACCTTTTTCATAAACCATTTACCTCCAAACGTTTTTTACTTTTTTGTTGTAATCTTTTTGATTACGACGACAGTATAGCACCCTCTTGTTGTAATGTCAAGCGTTACAACAAACTTTTTTGAAAAATTTTCCGCAAAAAATTGCCCGCCCTCCGGAAGGAGAGCGGGCGCACCGCAAAAGCGCGACGAAATTATACGATTTTTTGGTTAAGTTGCCGCGTCAGGTCGGCGAGGGTGACTTTTTTGAGTTCGTTTTCCATCGCCGCCTGCGCATCGGAGAGGTGCGAATCGAGCACGGCGTGGATGTTGCGGCCCACGGGGCAGGCGGGGTTGGGGTTCTCGTGGAAGTGGAACAAGTCCCCTTCCACGCTGTCCACCGCCCTGTACACGTCGTAGAGGGTGATGTCCTGCAGCTCTTTGACGATGCTCGCGCCGCCGCTGCCCGCCTTCACTTCGACCATGCCCGCCGCCTTTAAACTGAGAAGTGTGCGGCGGATAACGACGGGGTTAACGCACACGCTCTGCGCGATAAAATCCGAGGTGACTTTGTTCTTTTCTCCGAAATAATAAATGGTGAGCAGCGTATGCACCGCCACCGTAAAGCGGGATGTGATTTTCATAACTTTTCGTCCTTTTGCAATATTTTATACCATTATATTCCCTTTTTATTGTAATGTCAATAATTACAACGCGTGCGGACGAAGATTTTCGCTGGCGGCATAACCGCGCGGAATTGTTTACTTTTGCGGCGCGCGGGTGTATAATGAATACAAAGCTGCGGGGGCGCGGGCAGGTCAAAGCATCTCCCTTGCCGCCGCAAAGGGGAGATTTTTATGCGCATTTCGGGGCTGCAAAAGACGACCCTGCTCGACTTTCCCGGGCGGGTGGCGTGCACGATATTCTTAAACGGGTGCAATTTCCGCTGCCCGTTCTGCCAGAATTCGGAAATTTTGGACGGGCGCGGCGGCGAGGATATTGCCGAGGAGGAGCTGTTCGCCTTTTTGCGCAAGCGCAAGGGCATTTTGGACGGCGTGTGCGTTTCGGGCGGAGAGCCGCTCGTACACGCGGAGACGCTCGAACTGCTCGGCAAGATCAAGGCGCTCGGGTACGGCGTGAAGCTGGACACGAACGGAGCCTTCCCCGAACGGTTGAAGGAATCCGCCCGCGCGGGGCTCGTCGATTTTGTGGCGATGGACATCAAAAATTCGCCCAAAAACTACGCGAAAACGGCGGGCGTTGCCGTCGATATGGCGAAAATCGAGGAGAGCGCGAAATTTTTGATGGAGAGCGGCATCGAGTACGAATTCCGCACGACGGTCGTCAAAGAACTGCACCCCGAACGTTCTGATCCGCGGAGAGGAATGACCTTGTTCACGAAAATCTCGCTTCGTTGCGATTTTCCGTGAGGTTGAGGTTTTATATTATTATAAATATTTGCGCGTTTGAGAACCGCGCTTTTAGCGGCTGCGCACGAGGTCGGTTTTTCGCAATGCCCTGCCGGGCATTGCTCGCTTCCGCCTCGGCTCCGCCGCCTTGTTCACGAAAATCTCGCTTCGTTGCGATTTTCCGTGAGTTTGCGGTTTTATAATTAAAATAATCAACTGCGCGTCCGAAAACCACGCTTTTCGGAAAGCGCACTCCATTTGCCGCATACTTGCGGCTTACGGGAAGAAGGTGAATTTTTTGCCATAAATAATAAGCGTGCCCCTAAAAAGGCAAAAAAGAGGGAGAAACCGCCGCCTTGTCGGCAGGTTTCTCCCTTTCCTCACGAAAATGCGCCGACAGCTCGGCGCATTTTTTGTGAATTTTCTTACTCGTAATCGACAACGTTGACCCACTTTTCGAGGAACGCCTGCTCCTCGGGTACAGCCTTCGTGGTCTGACTGGCGGCGACGATGGGCAGAGCCTTCTGCACCAACTGCTTGGCGATGCCCGTCTTTTCGCAGAAGAGCTTTAAGTACTTTTCGGCGAGCTCGTCCTTCTTTTCCAGCTTGAACAGGAGGTAGGTGCGCGCGGCGTCGCAGCGGGCGTTGCCCTGCGTGGCGTGCGCCCAGTCGATAATGAACTTGCGCCCGTCGGGGCTGACGATGATGTTGCCCGGGTTGAAGTCGCCGTGGCAGAGTTTATCGTGTTCGGGCAGCGAATCGAGCAGGATGTGCAGATCGTAACGCGTCGTCTTATCGAACTTGGTCGCGGAGATCTTGCGGTGCATCTTGTCCTTCAACTTCGTGAGCAAAGGCACCTTTTGCCCGAGCACCTCGACCTGCAGATCGACGAACTCGTTCAGATACTGATCTTCCTTTTCGGGATTCTCGTCCATGAGCTGCTGGAGCGTTTTGCCTTCGACGTAGTCGAGAATGATCGCCCATTCGCCGTTGACCTTGGTGACCTCGTGCACGGCGGGTACGTTGAGGGAGGTACCCTCCTCCACGCGCGCCGTGTTGAGCGCTTCGTTCAGAACGTCCGACTTCGGGTAGTTGTTCTTGAACAGTTTGACGAGCGTTTTGCCCTCGCGGTAGATGGTCTTTTTATCCGTCTGCTGAATGATTTCCGCCATGATTTTTCTCCCTCCTTATTTGCCGTAGTAGCACTTGAGATACATTTCTTTAATTTCGGAAATGAGCGGGTAACGGGGGTTCGCGCCCGTGCACTGGTCGTCAAACGCCTGTTCGCACATTTCGTCCAAACGGTCGAGGAAGTTCTTTTCGTCCACGCCGTAGTCTTTGATGGTCTTTTTGATGCCGACGCGCGCCTTCAGCTCCTCGATCGCCTTGATGAGGTTCTTGACCTTCGCGTCGTCATCCTTGCCGCCCAAACCGAGGAACTCGGCAACTTCCGCATAGCGGCGCTTGGTGTGCGGGTACGCATACTGCGGGAAGGTGCCCATTTTGGTGGGAACTTCGGCGCTGTTGAAGCGGATGACCTCGCAGATCATCAATGCGTTCGCCACGCCGTGCGGCAGATGATGGAAGGCGCCCAGCTTATGCGCCATCGAATGGCACACGCCGAGGAATGCGTTCGCGAATGCGATACCCGCCATCGTGGAGGCGTCTGCCATCTTTTCGCGGGCGACGGGGTCGCTCGCGCCGTTCTCGTAAGCGCGGGGCAGGTACTCGAAGATCGTCTTTGCCGCGACGAGCGCCTGACCGTCGGTATACGGGGTCGCCATGACGGAAGCATACGCTTCGAGCGCGTGCGTCAGGGCGTCGATACCGGAAGCGGAGGTAAGACCCTTCGGCATGTTCATCATGAAGTCCGCGTCGATGATCGCCATCTTCGGGAGCAGTTCATAATCCGCCAGAGGATACTTGATGCCCGTCGTTTCGTCGGTGATGACGGCGAACGGGGTGACCTCGGAACCGGTACCCGCGGAGGTAGGAACGGCGATGAAGTACGCCTTTTCGCCCATCTTCGGGAAGGTGTACACCCTCTTGCGGATATCCATGAAGCGCATCGCCATATCCATGAAGTCCACTTCGGGATGTTCGTAGAGAACCCACATGATCTTGCCGGCGTCCATCGCGGAGCCGCCGCCGAGGGCGATGATCACATCCGGCTGGAACTCGGTCATCAGCTTCGCGCCTTCCTTCGCGCAGGCGAGGTTGGGATCGGGCGCGACGTCGTAGAAGCAGGTGTAGCGGATGCCCATTTCGTCCAGTTTGTCGGTGATGGGTTTGATATAGTTGTTCTCGTACAGGAATTTATCGGTGACGATGAACGCCTTCTTTTTGCCCATGACGGTTTTGAGCTCGTCGAGAGCGACGGGCAGGCAGCCCTTCTTGTGATATACTTTTTCAGGCAATCTGAGCCACAGCATGTTCTCTCTCCTCTCCGCTAAGGTTTTGATGTTCAGAAGGTGCTTTACGCCGACGTTTTCCGAAACCGAGTTGCCGCCCCACGAGCCGCAGCCGAGGGTGAGCGTCGCCGATGGCGCCCTGCGAGGAGGGCATGTTGATGAGCATGCGGCAGGTCTTCATCGCCTCCTGCCACTTGGCGATCTTCGCCTTTTCGGTGATCTGGTTGATATACAGCGAGGAGGTGTGACCGTAGCCGCCGTCCGCAATCAGGCGCTCCGCCTTGGCGACCGCCTCGTCGAAATCCTTCGCATGGTACAATGCGAGCACGGGCGAAAGTTTTTCGTGCGCGAACGCCTCTTCCAGCTCCACGCTCTCCACCTCGCCGATGAGGATCTTCGCCGTGTCGGGCACGGTGAAGCCGCAGATCTCCGCAATTTTCGGCGCGCGCTGACCGACGATCTTCGCGTTCAGAGCGCCGTTGATAATCATCGTATTGCGGACTTTGTCCTTCTCCTCGTCGTTGAGGATGTAGCAGCCGCGCTTTACGAACTCCGCCTTGACCGCGTCGTACACGGAATCCTCGGCGATGACCGACTGCTCGGACGCGCAGATGAGCCCGTTATCGAAGGTCTTGGAGTGGATGATGGAGTTGACGGCGACGGTGATATCCGCCGTTTCGTCGATGATGGCGGGGGTGTTGCCCGCGCCGACGCCGAGCGCCGGCTTGCCCGAGCTGTACGCGCTGCGCACCATGCCGGGGCCGCCCGTGGCGAGAATGATGTCCGCCGTCTTCATGAGGGTGTTGGTCATTTCGAGGGAGGGAACGTCGATCCAGCCGATGATGCCCTCGGGCGCGCCCGCCTTGACCGCGGCTTCGAGCACGACCTTCGCCGCGGCAATGGTGCAGCCCTTGGCGCGGGGGTGCGGCGAGATGATGATGCCGTTGCGCGTCTTCAGGCAGATAAGCGTTTTGAAGATAGCAGTCGAGGTCGGGTTGGTCGTCGGGATGACCGCCGCCACGACGCCGATGGGTTCGGCGATCTTTTTGATGCCGAATGCCGTATCCTCTTCAATGACGCCCACCGTCTGCATATTTTTGTACTTGTTGTAGATATACTCGGCGGCATAGTGGTTTTTGATGACCTTGTCCTCCACGATGCCCATGCCCGTTTCCGCGACCGCCATTTTGGCGAGGGGAATACGCTGGTTGTTCGCCGCGAGCGCCGCCGCCGCAAAGATCTTGTCCACCTGCTCCTGCGAATAGGTGGCGAAGATCTCCTGCGCCTTGCGAACCTGCTCGATCTTCTGCATCAGGGCTTCGACCGTGTCGACGATCTTTTCGTTCTCCATTTGACCTCTCCTTTCTTTTATTTTTCAGTGTTTAAAATTTCCGCGAGGCGTTTGGACAGAATCGCGAGCGACGCCGCCATATCCTCGTTTTTAACTGCAATATTTTCCGGCACGTTTAGATGCACGGGCGCGAAATTCCAGATCGCGCGCACGCCGCCCTCGATCAGCTCGTCCGCGACTTGCTGCGCCGCGCCCTTCGGCACACAGATGATGCCGATCAGCACGTTCAGCCGCCGCACGAGGTGGCGGATCTGCTCCGCGTCGAACACGCGGATGCCGTTCACCGCTTTATCGATGCGCTCGGGGTCGGAATCGAACACCGCGACGATGTTCAATCCGTAATGCCTGAACCCGTCGTAACCGGCGAGCGCACTGCCCAATCCTCCCGCGCCGACCAGAACCGCGTCCGTCACGTTGTCGTAACCCAAAATGCGGTTGATGTCGCCGATGAGGTCGGCAATCTCGAATCCGAGCTTGGGTTTGCCCGCGACCGTACTGATGACCGAAAGATCCTTGCGCACCTGCACCGCGTTCAGGTGCAGCTCCTCCGCGATGGCTGTGGAGGAAATCGTCCTCTCCCCTGCCGCCTCCTTTTCCTTGAGGTAGCGGTGGTAAGCGGGCAGCCTGCCGATCGTCGCTTTGGATACGTTCTGAATATCCTTATTGTTTCCCATGCCCCGTCCCCCGTGCGCGCCGCGCAGCCGATGCCGCGTTTCCGCTGCCGCGCAATCGATATTTTTTTATCGATAAAATAATATCAAATCGGGCGGCGTTTGTCAAACATCTGAAGGCAAAAAGCGCGGGCGCAAAAATTTTTCAAAAACCGAACGAGGATTGTTACTTTTTATCAGTATGCCCCTTGCACGGCACTATCATAACAGATTTTGTATGCCTTTTCAATGGTTTTGGAAAATTTTTCCTTTATTTTTATAAAGAAAGTCCCCGCCTGTACGCGGGGACAAT
>CAJFFD010000011.1:8751-9087 GCA_904373255.1 uncultured Clostridia bacterium
AATTTCCGGGCGCATGGTTTGCGCCTTTCGATGAAGGATTATAGCAAAAAAACGAAAAAACGCCAACAACCTGCGCTTTCCTTTTGTCAACTTGCGGTTGCTTTTCGTAAATATCGGCACTTTTGCGGAAAATTAACACTTTTTTGCCAATTCTTCGCGCAAGCAAAACCTAACTAAATAATATCTCGCAAAAACGGAAATCACACTTTTTGTTTTTGCCCCCGATTTGGCTTTCGAGGAAAGAGTGAATTTGCGGCATTTTATAATATGTGTGCCCTTAAAAATGCCGCAAAGAGAGAAAATCCCGCCGTTCGGCTTACGCCGACGGCGGGTTGT
>CAJFFD010000011.1:9159-32172 GCA_904373255.1 uncultured Clostridia bacterium
CCTAAAAATTGCAAGCCGAGGGCGGCAGCCCTGAAAATCTCGACTTTCCGCAGTGCCTTTGCACGAGGAAAGTGAGAGAAAAAGAGGTGTGCCCTTAAAAGGGCAAAAAAGAGGGAGAAACCGCCGCCTTGTCGGCTGGTTTCTCCCTTTTCCTCACGAAATTTTCTTTTGTCAGCTCAAAAGAAAATTTGTGAACCTATTTCGTAAAATCTTCAATGATCGAGCGGATCAGCTCCTCTTCCTCCGCATAGATGCGCGCCTGTTCGCCCGCTGCGGTTGTTCCCGCACGGCGGTTGCGCGTCAGCGATTTCCGCGCAGAAACAAACCGGCGCAGCGCCACGGCGAGGTAAGCGGCGGACGCGACCGCCAGGGCAAAGCAGACGATGCACGGAACGAGAAACCGTACATCCGGCACGGTGTTGACGAACGGCGCCAGAATACAGCCCGCGGCGAGGAATACAGCGAAGACCGCGACGGCGATGATGAGAACTTTGCGCGCGCCCACATATGCCCGCTCAATGCTCTCCCGCGCGCCTTCGCGCTGCTGCACGTCTTCGGCGGTGAATTTTTCCCGCGCCCTGCCGCACTCTTCCGCCCGAACCGTAAGCGACGGAACATATTTTTCCGCCAGCGCCTCCCGTTCCGCCTTCGGCATCCGCTTGAAGGCGCGGTCGTAAGCGTTTTCGCAGTCGTATATGCCGGCAAAATCGGTAAAATCCTTTGTCTGCACGCGTACAACGCCGAACCACGGCCGCCAGTTTGCACCGTACAGGGCGGCGCTGTCGAGGTATTTCTCGCCCGCGCCGTCGTAATCGCCGGCGGCAAAGAGCGCTTCTCCCTCTCCGAATACCTTTTCCGACTCCGCTTTGCGCCGGCGCAGCTCCGCTTCCCACGCGTCGCTGCCCTGCACAAGCCGCTCGTCGTCCTCCTCCTTTTCCTCCTCGAAACCTTTGAGATCGGGAACGTCGAGCACGATGCCGTCGTCATCCTCTTCCGGGAGATCCACTGCAACATCCCCCTCGTTTCGCTTACGGAGCTTGATTTTTCCGTCGTCGTCCAGTTCCAGATTCCTTTCTTCCATATATCCTCCGTCCGCCGAAGCGGCGTTATTTTGTATCGCTTTCGTTCAGGCGGTAGGGGCTGCGCAGAAATGCTCCGCCCCGCCGCGGTTCGACCGTTTTGACGATGCGCGTTTTGATTTTTCCCCGATACCGGCTCTTCGCCCAGCGGCAAAGCTCCTCGCTTTCGAACAGAGCGAACACGGCGCTGCCCGACCCGGTTACTGCGCAGGCGGAAGGAGAAAGCGCCCCTGCCGCCGCCAGAGCCGCCGCGCATTCCGGATTGAGCGCGCACGCGGGAACCCCGAGCGCATTGTATGCGTTCGCGGCAACCCCTGCAAAATCCCCCGCGGCGAGCGCGGCGCACAAGCGCGCCGTATCCGCGCGAAGGGGATCGGGCGATCCGTCGTATTTTTTATAGCAGGCGGGCGTGGAAACGGGCGAATCGGGCAAAAACAAGAGCATATTGTACTGCCGCGGCGAAAAAATCGGCTCGACCCGCTCGCCCCGCCCGGAAATTCGCGCAAACCCGCCGCGGAGCATATAACCCGTATCGCTGCCCAAACCGTCTGCAAGCGCCTTTAATTCCGCGGGGGCGTCGATCTTATACAATTTGGCAAGCGCGTTTAAAACGCCCGCCGCATCGGCGGAAGAACCGCCCAGTCCTGCGCCGACGGGTATATCCTTAAAGATCTCAATATCCGCTCCGCGCGTGCCGAACGCGGAAACGAACGCCTCGCCCGCTTTGACCGCATTATTTTTTTCAGGCGGGATGAATTCGCTCCCCCTGCCGTGCATATATACATTGACGAGCGCATCGCGGCGCGGTTTCGCGCAAACGGTATCGTAAATATCGATCGAGCAAACAGCGCTGTCGATGAGGTGATAGCCGCCGGCTGTACCCGCGATATTCAGCGAAAGGTTGATTTTGGCATAGCTTTTGACTTTAGCCGAAAACATATGCGCGCCTCCGCATTATTTTTTTCATTATACCACATTGCGGGCGGCAATGTAAACATTAAAAACAATTTTTAATAAAATTCCATCCAATTTTAACAAAAAACCTTTTCCGGACGCGCATTTTCCCTCCATACCCGGACGGATCGGCTCATCTCCGATTACAAAAGGGCGTGCCTAACTGCGCGGCACGCCCTTTTTTCAATAGTCTTTCTTGTCGCGTCAAACGGTTATTCCCGCAACGCCCGTTCCCTTATTCCTCGCCGCAGAATCCGGTTTTGTTCTGCAAAATACAGCGCGCGATGATCAACGAACCAATCGATCCCGGATGCACCCTGTCGCCGCAGATCGATAGACCCGAGCGGATCTTCATAAATTCGTCAAATTTTTGCTGAATATCCAACACCGCCCTTCCGTATTTTTGTGCGACCTTCTTCATAATCTGTGCATAATTCTGCACCATACAGCGCATTTCATCCTGCGAGTTCCGTTCCATCAAAAAAGGCGTCATAAAACAAAAATCTTTCACGGCTTTGCTTTTTTCAGCCATTTTGCTGAGATTTTCTTCGTATTCGTCTTCGTAAACAAGATCTGCGGTTCGCCCGGTTTGGTCGAGCCTGCGCCAGACATCATTGACGCCGATCATACAAAATATTTTATTTGGCGAGCAGGCAAGAACGTCTTCATCCCAGCGGGCAAGCAGATCCCGTGAAGTGTTGCCGCTGACCCCGGCATTGACCACCCAATACTTTTCCTCCGGCCGGAAGGCAACCAACGCGTCGTGAACCAGTTTTACATAACCCGTACCCAACCGGTCAAACGTATTCAGTTTTTCGGAATCGGTGGTGGAATCACCGGCAAATACAATCATTCTTTCCTTTTGCTTTTCCATTACAAATCTATCCTCCGCAAAATATTATCAGCAACCCGCTTCCGCAATACCCGCTTCGCCGACGATATACCTGCCGCCCTTTTTCGTTTCAAAGGAGTATCTTTTTCCCGCCGTTTCAACGGCGAGTATTCCGCCGTTTTCACTGACGATAATACATTCCTTCACCTCGCCTTTACAGAAAGCAAGACTTTCTACGATAAACCCGCCAAAGGTACGAACCCCGCATATTTTGCCGCCCTCAAAGCGCTTCGGCACGGCAGGAAGCAGGTAAATAACATCCTTCGGGCAGGAAATGAACATTTCCAACAGAGCCCCGGGGAAGCCCGCATTTGCATCGTATTGAAAAACTTTGCCGCATTCGTAAGGATGGGCGGCAAACCCGTTGGGGAGAAGCAGCCCCTTCGTTTCATCAAACAATAAATCGAGCATCTTGCCGGCTTTTTCCGCACGGAACAGCCGCGAGTACAGGTAAATTCTCCAAACAATGCCCCATCCGGCCCAATCGCCTTCCCGGCTGCGACAGTCTAACGTGTATTCCGCCGCCTTTAACCACTCCTCGTTGCCGCTTGTATGCAGAACCCTGCCCGGATGCAACCCGTATAAATGCGACAAATGCCTGTGCGTATCTTCCGCGCTGTCGTTATCGTGGAAATAAAATTCTTTCAGCACCTTTGCCGAAGAGACCATCGCGGGCGGGGGCAACTGACCGATCAGGCTTTCGATTTCGGTTTTTAAGGTTTCGTTGCGGTGCAGCACTTTTTCCGTCTGAACATAATTTTCAAAAAGCTGACGTATCATCTGATTGTCGTGCATGCTCCCGAAAGACACATACCCCTGCTTACCGTTTGTCCGTTCCGGCGAAGTGGACGGACACGTTATTTTATAATTTTTCCCGCCGGAAGAATAATCGATTAAAAACTCGGCAAAGAACTCCGCCGCCCCTTTAATTGGCGTATACAGCTTTTCCAGAAGCTCTTCGTCTCCCGTATATAAATAAAAATCAAAGGCAGTATTGACCAGCCATGCCCCGCATACGGGAGTCAACCCCCACGGGCCGTCAATGGCTCCGCACACGTCCCACAGATCTGTGTTGTGGTGCAAACACCAGGCATCTCCCCGCTGTATGCCGTACATTTCCCGGGCAACGACTTTCCCGTTCGGAACCAGGCGGTTCAGTTTATCAAAAAGCGGCTCGGCCAGACCGCACAGATTCAGAGCGCCAACGCTCCAATAATTCATTTCTAAATTGATGTTTACCGTATATTTGCTATCCCACGGAGGAGTATAAGTCGCATTCCAAATCCCCTGCAATGTAGGAGGCTCACTCCCTGCCTGCGAGCTGGATATTATTAAATACTTATCGAAATTGAACATTTTTTCGATAAGCTCGATATTTTTATCTTTCGGATAATCTTTGATAAGTTCGTCGACCGATCTGCCGCTTTCAGGATAGCGGAATTCGACCGCGGTTCTGCCGTATTGCTCGGAAAAAAAGGCTGTGTGTTCCCTATACAAAAACTCATAACCGGCTTCATATGCGCGTTCCGCGCGCAACACTGCCTGCTCCCTGTACGCGCCGTTCGGATCCCCGCCTGCCGAAAAATTTGTTTGAATAGTCAGATACACTTCGCAGAACGTCGCCTCCGCGACGCGCGTTTTTTTGCGGATAACTTCTGTATTTCCGTCTGTACGGATGCGATAGCATACGCAATACTGTATTGCGCCGTCGGCATTTTTCCCGCCGGGGAGCCTGCCGGTAAAAACCATCTCCCCGCCGCCCGTCAGTTCGCTGTGTCCGTCCGTTTTGGGAAGGTATTCAAACGTATAGCTGCGCGGGCTGTCGCTCTCATACCTCAGCACGATGACATTGTGCTTGTAATTCGCAAAATATGTTTTACGGAACGACACATGATCTTCTTTGAATGTTGTGGAAAGAACTCCGTTCCGTAAGTCGATCTGTTTACGATAATCGCTGACCCCTTTCAGTACATCGGTATGAACCACGAGATTCCCCGCCGGAGCGAAAATCTGCCCGCCGAACATACCGACAAAACGGCTTCCCCATTCCACATCGCACGGCAAGCCCTGCAACGTCTTTTCGCGCAGGTCTTTGAGATAGCGGTATGCCCCCGGAACGTGATTTTCATAAGGGGCGCCCGTAAACATAGTACTCTCGTTCAAGGTAATATTCTCAAAAACCAGGTTATCTTCTACCTGCCCGCCCATATATCCGTTGCCAAAGGCGAGTGCGGAATAAATACCGGCAAAATCTTCCGACGGTTTGCCGAACCAAAACAAATCTCTCTGCATATCTATGCTCCTGACCTTTATCGAACTGATTATAACACATAAAGCGGAATGGCGCATAAATTATGCACCATTCCGTTTCGATCAATGATAATTTTCGCACACGACCGTCATCAGCTGTTGAATATAGCCGCGCTGCAAAAAGTCGCTGGGGTGATTGACGTTGTTCGTCAGCATATCCATACCCCGTTTATACTTAAACAGCTCTTGCGTGAAGGACGTCATATCCATTACCACGCAGCCCGTAGTATCGGACGCAATTGTATTCAGCGCTTCCAGATAACGATCCTGCGTACCGACGCCGCTCCATTCGGGATTCGCAACAATGGTGGCAATCAGGATAAATTCGCAATCGGGCGAAGCCGTGCGGATTGCATCGATAATGTCGCGGATGTTCGACTCGAAAGTGGAATTGGGAACATTGAACGAACCGTCGTTCATGCCAAACGCGATGATCGCCAGGTCGGGCGCATATTCGACCATTTGCGACTCGATCTCTTCTTTCCCGTCCTGACTCGTCCAGCCGCCGACCGCACCGTTTTCAAAATCGATTTCGGCATCGAACCACTCTTCCAGTTCAAGCGCAAATCCCGTTCCGAACGAGGGGCGGAACGGCTCGATGTTCAGCAGAGACGAAGACGTGCAGCCCGCCGCGATACTGTCACCCGTCATAAAGAGCGAAAGCGCTTTGTCCTCTTTTAATTTCCTCATCGTATTGGGAAGTTTGTCGCCCTGATAGGTCGGAACTTTCCCCTGCCATGTATCTTCGTGCTTGTATGTTACATTGATATGATAGCGGACAAGCCCCGCGCTTTCGGTAAAGAGAATATTTTTTCCAGGTTCGCTGCCCGTCTGCGTCTGCATTCCGGGCATATCCGAAATATCCGCTTCATAATACTGCTCGTATGTCAGATAAGGCATCGTCGAATTTTCGGTCAGAATCAGGTTTTTGCCTTCGATTCTATATTCGCTTGCGCTATACTCTTTTTGAAGGGTATAGTCGTTTACGCGGATAATTTCGGTGGGTTCGTACAGCAATTTGCCGACCTTGGTTCCGTCTTCCTCCTCGACAACGACGAGCGATTCCTCAAACATCGTATCGCCCTGCCAAATCGGTTTGTAAATATCCTTCGCGGTTTTAGCAGGTTCTTCGCCTCCGTTTTCTTTCCCCGTATCGCTGCAACCCGCAAGGCAAGCCAGCGCAAAGACACAGGCAAATAATATTGCTAATAATTTTTTCATTTTTTTATCAATCCTCTGTTCTGATATTTTCCGTTTGCACCGCATATTCGGTGTAATCGACAATATTTTTCACCAAAATATCCGCCGATTTAATGTTTGATTTTACATTCGGATGCCCGTGCAGGGCAGGTGTGCCGTTGCCGAAGCCGTCGGACAGCTTTACAGGATACACGTTCGGATAGCCGCTGTCCTGAAAATCATCGTAGATCATATTTTCAAGCGGAATGTAAATGTTCGATTCGCCCATTGTGCCGTAGCAGCAGAATACGGGCGTTTCCCTCCCGTAAACGGACAGCAGCTTTTTGATAAAACTGCGGTAGGCGTCCAAATAATTTTGCAGGCGAACCTCTCTTTCTGCCGCGTCCACAGGGCCGGAAACATTCCCCAAAATGTATTGATTGTCGTTTGCTCCGAGATTGATCACGACAATATCGGGGGTATGCGCCGCATTATCCCACTGTTCCTGCGAACGGATATCGGCATATTCGAACCAATCCGGTACAGCCGAATCATCGCCCAGACCGTGAGCCATTCCCCAACCGCTGGCGCAAATCATCGAAAAATCGGCGCCGAGCATACGCGCGGTGAGATACGCATACGTCAGAATTGCGTTTTCCGTATCCGTGGAAAAGGAGGTCTGGTCTGTATAATCGATGCCGTACCCGCACGTTGCCGAATCGCCGTAGAATTCGATGGAAAGGGGCGCGGGAGCGGGGGCGTCTAAAATTTTTCCGTCCGTTTTCAAAGATACAAGCGCAAGTTTGTTGGAGGAGGTTTCGCTCAACTTGTACACTTTTACGGTATGTTTGCCCGGAGCAAGATTGCTCGCCAGCACATACTCGGTGGCTTCCCGCATATAAATTTCTTCACGGCGGGCAGCCCGGGGATCCGTTTCATCGTCGATCAGCACGCCGATATACGGATACTGTACCCCCTGACCGACCACTTCGTTCTGCCATTCCCCCATCAGCTCGGCGGTAAGTTCCGTACCCTCGAATTCCACTTCGAATCCGGCGGCGGACAGATTGAACCAAACAGACTGATTCTCTTCGTCAAAATAGTTCCTGCCCTGCCATTTTACATACTCACCGTCGTATAACTGACGCCCGGTCAGCTCTCCGTAGTATTCTTTGGGAGGATCCGCCTGCGGGACAGGATCGCCGCAGGCGGCTAAAGGCAAAACAGTTAAAAGTGCGAACAAACAGCTTAAAAATCTTTTCATCTTCAACCCTGTTTTCCAAAATCGCGGATAACGGCCGACGCCAGATTCATCGCATACATTCTGATAACAAAATCATTGGGATGATTGACATTATTGACCGTCATATCCTCATATTTCTTGTTGGCTATTGCATACCGATGAATTTCGCCCATATCCACAAAAACAGCGTTGTCTACCATCTCACACATCTTGCCCAGGCTTTCGCTGTATGTGGGCTGGAATCCGTACAGCGGTTTGCGCACGCCCGTGTCCATAACATAGCAGGCCCCGTTATTGTTGGGCATGCACGTTCCGACTACGATAAATTCTACCGGTTCTTTATAGATAAAGGTAATCGAATCGATAATCTTCAAAACATTTTCCGCGAGCGTATCGGGACTTTCGTGCCACGTTCCGTCATTCATTCCCCATCCGATCAGGACAAGGTCGGGCTTTTCTTTCAGCACCGCGGCCTGCGCTCTGTTCAGATTTACGCCGTTATAGCTTTCGCCGCTCGCGCTCAGCGACCAATCGGAAATTTGTCCGCCCACGCTGTAAGAGTTATCCATGTGGACGTTTCCGTTCGACGCTTCGGCAACGGCATCGGCAAACAGCTCGTACCAGTTTTTCATAAACGGCTCGCTGTTGATGTTTGAAGAGGAACAACCGCCGCAAGAGATGCTGTCGCCCAACAACAGCATACGGATGTCTTCGCCGTTACGGATCTTTTCTTCCAGCAACGGCAGCTTATCCCCCGAATACTGCTGCACGGGGCCTTTATACGCACCCTGTTTATATTTGTAGGTAACAAAGATCTGGTACTCGAAAATAAGCGGAGTTTCTGTGTAGATTACAGTATCTTCCCCCGAAACGGTTTGGAACGTCGGGTTTTCCACCTCAAACGGCTTGCGGATAATTTCGCCGTTTTCGCCGTAACTGCGGCGCATCAGATCCCTTCCGTGCAGATTCTCTTCCGTAAAATACGGAATATCCGAACCTTCCAGACGGATGATCTTGCCGTCTTTATAATCCCAGTCGACTCCCCTCTTCCATTCGCGTTTGAGAGAATAGTCGCGTATGCTGTAAATTTCCTCCGGTTCCAGCATCAGCTTGCCGCTCGCTACGCCGCCCGGCGTTTCTTCCAGCAGAAGGACGGATTCGTTATAGATCACATCCGACTGCCAGAAAGGCATGACCTGCTCGTGAAAACCGTAATTGTAGACAAAGGGTTTCTCTTCGGGGACTTTTGTTCCATCCTCATCCTTTTGCGGAGTCGAGCCGCACGCAACAAAGCTAAACATAAATATCACCGCCAAAAAAAATGTCAAAAACTTTTTCATATAAAATCCGGAATATGTGAATATGCCGCCCGCCCTTCGCGGCGGGCGGCATACATTACTTTGCTTTAACCGCTTGTATCAGTCTTTTTTCCTCTTGAGCAGAAGCACTGCCGCTGCCGCCAAAACGGCTGCCGCCGCAACCAGGCTCACCGAGCCGACTGCAGAGCTGCATCCCGTACCCGGTTCGTCATTATTGTCGTCATAGGGGAAATTGGGATCCAATTCACCGCAAATGCTGCAATAACCGGTATCGGGGTCGTACTGATGCTGGCACTCTTCCTTTTCGGGAATGTTGGAATTGTCGGGCGTGGTGATATCCGCAGCGAAAACATTCTTGTTGTTGATCTTGGAAATTTCAAAATCAAAATATTCGCCGGCGTTGCTCACGCAGCCGATGATCGTAAGATAACCTTCGTGCTCGGTCGGATCCGTTTTTGCGCCGTAAATCGTATTCAGCTCGGGAATACGGATCTTCGATTCGAGAATATCCGTGCCGTTCAACGTGACCGACAGTTCGTTTGCATCGGGAGCCTGATACATCCTCAACGAATATACGCCGTCTGCAGGCTGATCCATCATGAGCATTTCCGTCTTTCTTGCTGCATAGATCTGTGTGGTATCATCCTTGATGGCGAACACGGTGATGCCGATCTTGTTGTTCGGCTGAGGCTGCAACCAGATCATAATACCTTTGTGCTTGCTGCAAGCCGCGTCATCCTCGCCGTCCGTGCTGAAGATATCGTTCTTGTTGGTCATCAACGCGATCGAGAACCAGCCGGATTGCAAAGACGTATCAAAGACGAAATCCATCGAGAAATTCGTGACCTGGAAAGCCTTGTCATAGAACATTGCGTCATTCTGCGCGGCAGGGGTTCCGTCGGGCGAAATGCCGGCATAAGCGGAACCGATGAAGTTCAGAGTATCATTTTCCGTTTTGGTCATGATCGTGTTGCCGTGCATAGACCAATCGGTAATCGTCATCAGCTGCTCCATCTTCGTTTCGGCTGCGCTGATGTCTGCATTCACTTTGCCGAGCGCCTCCTCCGAAAGGAACGCGAGGTATTCCGCCGAAAGCTGGGTGCGCAGATCGCGCGCGATGCGGATATCATTTGCAGATTTGGCTGCATTCATCTTTGCGAGCACATCCGCGGAAAGCGCCTTGGCAACGCCGTCGGTCTTTTCCTTGAACAGCGCATCGGCAGCCGCTACGCGCTCCGCCGATTCGGGAGAGGACTCAAGCAGCGTACCATCGATGAGATCTTTCAGCGCCTGTGCATTGAAGGAATCCTGCACGGAAGCGATTGCCTCTACAGCAGCCTCGTATGCACTGATATCGTAATCGAGCAGATCGGCGGCGAACTGAACGCGCGCAGCCTGCAAAGCGGGCTCGTATGCGGCAAGGATGGCATTGATATAGTTCACATCGTAATCGCGCAAGCCTGCGGTAGCGATGCTGTTTTTGCTTTCGATCGCATCGATGCACTGCTCGGCATTGGCGATGCCCTTTGTCATGATGCCGATGTAATCGGCCAGGTTGTCCATCGCGTTCTTGTACGCGTCGGTCGCCTGATAAGCCTGCGTTTTGGAATCGGTGATGTTGGCAACGATCATGCTGTTGCGGCTGACGTTCATCGTTCCGTATATAAAGTATACATTGTTGATGGCGTCGGCGCTGCCGTTATACATACCCGTGCCGGGCCCGAACAGCGACATGGGCAAAGCAACGCTGGTTCCGTTCATGGAAACGTTCAGGTTGGCTCCGTTTTCGCTCGTCGAGAACTCGATGGAGAGTTTGTCGTCTGCGGGATCCGTGACGGTGACCTCATACAAAGCTCCGTTGTTTGCGAGCCATGTGTTTTCGAACCAGGTGTTGCTGAACAGGATTTTGTAGGAATGCGAACCTTCCGTAACCCTGTGTTCGAAGCTCAAAGTGAGGCAATTTTGATCTTCCGTGGGATACTTATTGACGCCGCCGGTAAAGGCAATGAACGTATGCTGCGCGGTGCTGGTATCCGTTTGGATGATCGACTCGCTGGCGCGCAAAATATCGAATTTGAGCGTAGTGAGATCGTACGCAACGGTAGAAGAAACACGGTTGCCGAATCCTCCGGTCGTTCCGGGGGAAAGCGCCAGTTTATAGGCGTTCGTGCCGTCAACGGCGATCAAGCGGCTGCCATAGCTACCCGTGCTGGAGCCGATCGTGAACGGGGTACGGTTATCGACGCTGTACCATGCGAGCGCCTCGTCGAGCTGAAGATCGATGGCGGTGATCTGCGCCTGCAATTCGGCGGTCTGTTCCGCGGTCAGACCGGTAAGAACGATTTCCGCCCGCTTTGCCATTGCGGCAGAATACTCGTCTGCCGTGTATACGCCCGCTTCCACCGCCGCCTTATACTGCGCGATGGCTGCGACTGCCGCTTCATAAATCGCGGACGTCATATCCTCTGCGCCCGGCGCGGACACGGTGATCGAGCCTTTCGTCATCGACGAAACCATCATATACACGTTGTTCATGCTGATATTTTCTTCGGGGTAGAAACCGCCTTCCGCCTCAAAAACATTTGCGGGAACGGAAACTTTTCCGCCGTTTAAGGAAATATCCCATGTAGAATTATCGTCGCTGTACCCGAGTTCGATCGTCAGCTTGTCGCCGGCGGGCGAAGCGACGTCGGGAGTCTGATACACGCTGACGCCGTCCGGCGTATAAGGCCCTCCAACCCAGCCTTTATACAGCACCAGCTTAAAGCTGTGCGTCCCGTCGGTCAAAGAGTGATACAGACCGAGCGTTACGCCGCTGCCGTAACCGGAAGTACCGTCAAAGTTATAGAAATTGTTATGCGCGTCCGTAAAGGCGATAAACAGAGAATTAGCCGCCTCGCCGACAGGCCACTGGCTTACGTCGTACAAGTCCATCGAAAAGTCCTTCGTGATATCGACCGCATTGTCATACGCGGCGCGGGAACCATAGCCGCCTTCCAAATCGATCTTATAGGCGGTTTTCCCCTCTTTCGTTACCGGGGTAGACGTTGCTGCCACAACGGTCGCGTAAGGATTTGCCGCGTCCGCATTCACTTTTCCGACAAATGAAAAGGTAAAGGCGACCGAGAGGCACATCGCAAAAGCAACCAGCAAGGCAACGATCGTATTCTTGCGAACACTTTGCTTCATTTTTTCAATCCCTCCAATTTATTTTTTTATACCGTAAATATCCATTCCGCGGATAGTCACGCCGACATCGTATGTTCCGGGAATTTCCCAGCCCATATTCATGTAAGTTACCGCCATGTCTTCAAACCTGGCGCCCTGCATACCGCCGTTCTGCTGCACATGTTCGAAGGCGCTTTTGAACAGCGGATAAATGTTATAATCGAACTTGATGTCCGTCTTGATGGGCAAATAGTCTGTATCGAATGTGCTCGATTCGATATATTCGTCCATATAGTTGTGTACGGCAACGCCGTAGATGTAATGCGCAGTGCCTTTATCGTACTGAACGGTATCTTCCCTAGCCATACCGCGCGCATCGTACAGCGGAACGCCGAACCAGATATAATCGCCGGGGGTTCCGTGCGTATCGCTCATATTGGTCAGGGTAATGAACCAGACGAGCTGCGCAGTATGCAGGTTGAAATCGTATTCTTCGTCCGTCATTTTGCGATCCATCTGGTTGATGGTAAAATCCATTGCCACATGAACTTCGCTCAATTCGCTGATCAGCGGCGGATCCGCAAAATTTTGTTCCAGAAGCATATGCGACCACCCCTGATCGCCGACGCGCGGGGTATCGTAGTCGACGCTGGCACGGTAAATAAGGTCTATCGCCCTTGTTTTTGTATTGAATTTAAGCGTTTTGGAAGGATCTTCATAGATATAGGTATCCCCTTCCTTCTGCTCTACCGTTCTGCCGGCGTCAAGCTCGTCCGACATGTCGTACTTGCTGCACCATTGCGCCATTACCCAAACGGGAGTTTCCGTTTCTTCGGCGGTTCCGCCCCATGTGAGTTTGCGGTACGTCGTTCTGCCGTCCTCCCCCGCATCGGTGCCCAACAGGTGGATACCGGTGGAAAAATCGGTATCGCCCATGATTTCCACGCGGTCATCTTCCACTACAGGCGGTTTTTCATCGTCCGGCGGCGGGGTCGGCTTTTCCTCGCCCCCCGCGCAGCCGCCGAACGCCGCAATACAGAAAGCTCCGCCCAGGCACATCGCAAGGATTTTTTTAGCCCTCATCAGCAGCCTCCTTATATTTTGCTTTCAAATTGAAGTTGTGAATATCGACGCCGACATCGAATATGCCGGGAATCTCCCACCCGATATTCATGTTGACGAGATACAGGTCTTCAAACGTACTGTACTGCATATAGCCGAGAGCCTGCGCGTTTTCAAGCGCCGTTTTGATCTCCGGCAGCAGGTCGTGCTTGATGGAAACTTTGTTGCCGACCGTTGCGAGTTCATCCATATAGGCTGCATTGCCCATGCTGGATATATACATCATCGTGCCGCGGTCGAACAACCCGTTGGGTTCGGTAAGCTCCGTTTCGCGGTTATCGAAGAAAGGCATTCCGAACCACAGCCCGTTTGCTTCGGCAGGATTGGCGCTCTCTACCACGAAAAAGAGCTGAAACTGCGCCGCGTGCAAAGACGGGTTGTAGGCGTCTCCGGTCTTGTTTTCCATCTTGGTCAGCGTCCAGGAAATATCGAGGATCAGCTCATCCATATCGGCGACAAACGTTTCGTTGTAAAAACCCTGACCCAACAGCATGTGTACCCACGGATCCGTGCCGGAAGTACGGGGTTCGGTATAGTCTTTGCTCGCATCGCAGTTCAATGCCACCGAACCGGCCGTAGGATTCACCTTTAAAACCTTCGAAACCGCATCGCGATCCATGCTGTCGGTATATACGAACCAGTCGCCTTCTTTGTACTCCTCCCCGTTGCGGGTGGAAAGGTTGCAGTTGTGCTGTGAATAATTCCAATAGGTGTCATCCGTGGCGGTACCCATATAGTCGGCATAAACTCTCCCGTCTACATCGTTGCCGAACCCCGTGGCGTCGATGTTGATACCGCCTTTGAACATCGGGTCTCCCAGCAGTTCAACATAGCCTTCGTACTCGCCGTCCTCCTGTTCGCTCGGGCCGCAGCCGCACAGCAGGCTGAAACACATGATCAAGCTCAATAAAACAATAAATACTCTTTTCATCCTTTCCCCTTTGCATTACATTTTGAACGCACCGCTCGTCAAGCCGCTGATAAACTGTTTGGAAGTGAAGAAGAAGATCACCAGCAGCGGAATGCTTGTAAGCACATACCCTGCCATCGGCACGGAGTACGAACCCGTCATCCGATAGTATTCGGTTGTGAACGGCAATAACCCCGTGGCTATGGTGTACTGTTCTTCCTTCAAAACCAACATCGGCCAGATGAGGTCGTTCCAAGACTGCATAAACAACATCAATCCTGCGGTAAAGATGATCGGAAGCGAGAGCGGCAGCATAAAATTCCAGAACTGGCGGAATTTGCTTGCCCCGTCTATTTCGGAAGCCTCCAACACCTCACCGGGTACGCCGCCGAAAAAGGTGCGCAGCAGGAATATATTGAACGACGAGTTGCCCGCTATTGTAGGAAGAATAACCGCCCAACGGGTATGAAGAAGACTCAAAGTATCGACCAACATAAATTGGGCAACCATCGTCAAAGTGCCGGGAATCATCATGATCGCGAGGATCGCAGTAAAGATTGTTTCCTTAAACGGGAAGCGGAAACGCACAAACGCAAACGCCCCCAAAGAGCTTAAAGCAAGCGTTCCGAACACGTTGGCAAAAGCGAGGATAAAGGTGTTCAGGAACAGGCTTTTGACCATATCCCACGCAAAAGCATAGTTGCTCCACTCAAAAGGAAAGGTCAGATCATACGGATTCAAAAAATCCTGATTCAGATCTTTGAAGCTCTTGATTAACGTAATATAAATGGGGATAAACTGAAGCACCAGGAGAACCACCGTAAGCAGGATGATTATGCACTGTGCCGCAACCGTTTTGGGGCTGCGTTTGCGCACCCGTTTGGGCTTCGTCACGATTTGCTGCTCGTCGACTTCGCCCACCTGGATCGCATTTTCCATCGTCAAGCGTCCTCCTTTTTGTTGATAAGCTTCATATTTATGATCGTAAGCGAGAGCGTGATGATAAATATGATCATACCCACAGCAGAAGCATAGCCGTACCGCGCCCTGTCATATCCGCCGAACGCCGCGTTATACATATAAAATCCCGGAACGGTAGCGGCATATTCCGGGCCGTGCCCGGTAAACAACATCTGCGTTCCGAAGCCCTGCAGCCCGCCGATCACGCCCATGATCATAAAATATTTGATCTGCCCGAGCAAGAACGGCAAATCGATCCTGAACACCCTGCCAAAACCGGTGCAGCCGTCTAATTTCGCCGCCTCGATCACGCTTTCGGGAATCGCCTGAAGACCTGCAAGGTAGATCAGGAAAGACGTTCCGCCCAAGTAAGGGAATCCTGTAAACATCAAGCTGAACCAGGTGATCCACGGCGTGAACGAATAGTCGTAGTACCATGCGAGCGGTTCGGCTCCGAATAAACCGATTAAACTGTTCATGATCGACGTGGGTTCCGGCCCCAAAATGATGAACTGCCACAAAATCATGTTGATAACGCCCGGTATAAGCGTCGGAATTATGAACAGAAAACGGAATGCGTTGCTCATTTTGGTCACTTTCATGTTAAACAGCAATTCCGCCAAAAGCAACGGGGCAATGTTGCCCGATATCAATCCCCAAACCAGAAACACTGCGACATTGCGCATGCCCAGCCAAAATATTCTGTCGCTGAAAATCTCTATGTAATTATCAAACAGTATGAAATTAAAGGTATCGCCGCCCGTCGAATCGGTGAACGACAGCACCGCGGCGTACAAAGGAGGATAGTAACAGAATATCAGCATCATAATCAGCGCCGGAGCGAGCCAGATAAATGCCGTATAATCGTACTTCTCCTTCTTTGTACGTTTTTTTACCCTTGTTTGTTTATCGACACTCGAAAACATCGACCGTTCTCCTTTGCATGCCGGTCAAGGCATCTTTACCACTTGCTTTCATCATATACGTTTTCCGTATACAGGGCATTGACCTTTGTTTCGGTATACTCGATGATGTTATCCCATGCGGTCTTCTTATCCGCCTCGGAAACGATGCCCGTATTCGGATCGCGCTTACCCAACATGGTATTGATCTCCTGCAGGAAGAAGCTGTTGTATTCCAATCCCAGGCAGCCCCAACTGGAGAAAGCGCCCCAGCCGACGCACTTATCGTCGCCCGTTTTTGCCACGTCTTCGTTATACATATCGACCAGCGGCTGCAGATAATCGTCTACTTCCGCGGTGGGATCCAGAGGGATTGCGCCCGCCATTTTGCCGATCATGCGGTTATTATACTGCGGAGACGTCAAGAACATCATCAGATCCATGCAGGCATCGACCGTCCCCTTTCTGGTAGCGGACTGGGTTACCCACCAAGAAGTAGCCGTGCCGGCGGTTCCGCGGTAGCAGTGCGCACCGGGCTCTTTGCCTTCCAGCCCGAGGTCTTCGGTAGACAGATAAGGATATCCGGTAACGCCTTCCTCAAAGCCTTTTACCGTATTGTAGTGCGCTTTACGCATGCTTTCGCCCGTCGCTTCGATCATAATCGTATCGCCGCGCAGGAACGACGTAATGGGATCGTACCCCGCGCCGCCGACAGGCTCGTACTGCGCCTTTTCGCAAATCAGGTCGAGATACCTGCCGTATTCTTCGCAATCGGGCGTCCAAATACCTTTCTTGTAGCCGCGCACCATCTCCTCCATATCCACAACGCCGTTCGGACGGATCGTATCGAGATCGTCGATCAGATCGGAGAAGATATTCGTTTCCAAAATAATGTTGTACCACGGATACTGTGCAAGGTAAGGAATTTTGCCGAGGTCGTGGATCTGCTTTTGCACTTCCATGAACTCGCCGTAAGTTTCAGGCACTTTCAGACCATGTTCCTCAAAAAACGTCTTGTTATAAAGAATGCCGGCCGCAAGCCTTTCGAGGTTCATGTAGTAATAATTTCCGTCTGAAGCGACCGTCGCCTCAAGCTCCGTGGCTTGATATACCTCCCTCCACGGCTTATTGTCGTTGTACGGATTCGGTTTGTCCAGATAATCGTTATAGGGAACATAATAGTTGTTGCCGATATGCGACTCTTTGACGGAACCGTTCTGATAAATGATATCGGGAGCCTTCCTCGCCTTCAGCAGCGGAATCAGGCTCGCCTGATCGCCGCCGTACGATACGCGCCTCAGGTTAACGGTATAACCGGGGTTCAGAGCTTCCCATTCCTCCAAGAGGACTTCCAGTTCGTTGTAAGGGAACGGCTGCGCCTGGGTTGTATTGAAATTCCCGGTATCGCCGCCGCCGTCAATTTCAATTTCGATCACATTTCCGTTGCCACCGCCGTCACCGCAGGAAATCAAACTGAAGCATCCGACGCAGAGCAACAACATAGCCAAGAAACTACAGATAATTTTTTTCATCGCTTTTCTCCTTTTTTATTATTTTCGTTATTTTCGATTAATTCGGTTTTCGCTTTGTGTTTTCACAAAGCGAAAGGGGTACCCCTTTCCGAAATATTCCCTTACTTGTTAAGTTCAGCCTTGCAGCGGTTTATACGCAATACTGATTTTATCAATTTCAAAACTTACATCAAAAATTCCCGGCAACTCCCATCCGAGATTCATGCTGCCGATTTCCATTTTATCGAACTCTGCTCCCTGTAAAAAGCCATACCCCTGCGCCATTTCAAACGCTTTTTTCACTTCCGGCAAAATGTCGTATTTGATCGTATACGTCTTGCCCAACTCAACAGGTTCCCCAAGCGTTTTCTCTTTGCCGATGGAATAGATGAGCTTTTTCGTGCCGAAATCCGGGGCATGGCCGTCTTCCATTCCGTCCGAACGATTATCGAAGATGGATAATCCAAACCACATATAATCGGGGCGACCCTCGGGAGTAATTTCGTCCGATTCCGGATTTTCAACCGTAATAAACCACGCGATCTGCGCCGCATGCAGCCCGGGGTTGTATTCCGCCTCGGTCATCATGTTCTCACATTTTTTGACTGAAAACTGCAATTCGACGACCAATTCTTCCATTTCGGAAAAAGGAACCCGCTGCTCCCCTTTGAATACCTGCTCGATCAAGAGGTGTACCCACGGCTCGCTTCCGCTCTGACGGGGAACTTCGTACTCCTGACTCGCCCGGGCGTTCAGCTGAATCCTGCCTTGACCGGGGAGAACCTTGACTTCTTTCGCTACGTTTTTAAAACTTACCCAATCGCCGTCCTTTTCGACTTCCATCTCCTGTTCAAAGGAATGGCGGGTCGCCCATTGTGCAAGCAGCCAATCGTAATTGTCGCCGCCGCCCAAATCGAGTACGCGTTTTACGATATAGCCTTCGGCGCTGGTGAGCCCCATTGCTCCAAAGCCTTTTTCGAACTTATTGTCCTTTAAAATTTCGATCATTCCGTCTTTATCCTCCTCTTCCTCAAAATCATCCGCCCCTCCGGACGGCGGGCGCCTGTCTGCACAGCCCGCAAAGCCCGCCAAACCGATCATCACCGCCAGAAAAAGGCAAAAAATTTTACAAACAAGGTTCCTCTTTTTCATAGCGCCAATTGCAACCTCTGCTGCTCAAACAGCATTTCCTTCCCCCGGAAAACAATTTCCAAAGGCTGCGGGGACGTCTTTTCAAACGTGAGCGTTTTCCCCTCCAGCGTTGCCTCGATGCGGATGCCGCGATACTCGAAAGACAGCTTTATCTTTTTCCAAAGCGGCATAAAATTCGGTTCAACATAGATCGCGTTTTCCGCCATATTTATGCCGAACAACCCCCGGAATATTGATATCCATCCGCCCGCCAGGCACCCCGAATGAACGCCCTGCCATGCACAGTTATGCAAATCGTCGATGTCGATTTTCACGCTGTCCAAAAAATACTTGTAAAAGCTGAGCATCCTGCTGCTGTCTGCCGAGGCGATCGCGTGAACGGGGAATGAAAGCGACGAAGCCGTTTCGCACATTGCTTCGTAATAGTCCCAGTTCAGAGCATACTGCTGTTCGGTAAACTTTTCGTCTTCCCTGTAAATATAGCTGAACAGGAGCATAACGTCCGGCTGTTTGATGATCTGGCTCAGATGGTACAGCCCCGATTGTTTCATCTGGAAAGATTTTGCAGACGAACCGCCGGCAACCGGCAGCGTGCGCGACAGATTGAAATACCCGTCAAACTGCGGAATCAGATCGTTGTCTTCCAGCGGCAGATAAATCTTTTTGACTATATCCTGTACTTTCGCTATTTCTTCCTTGTTCAGCCGCCATTTTCCCGCCCGGTCTGAAAACCGGTCTAAATATTCCAGCGTCTTTTTCAGGGTGAACTGCACCAGATAATTCGTGTACGCATCGTTATCCACATACAAATGATGTTCGTCCGTACCCGTAACGTTTTTCAGCTCATACCTGCCGTTTTCGAACTGAACCCGCGAAATCCAATACCGCGCAATTTCGCAAAGCATTTCCAGCCCATATTTCAACAAAAACGACAGATTTCCGGTCACGCGGTAATAGTTGATAATCCCGTAAGCGACGTCTGCATTGATATGTATTTGCAGAAAAGGATGCCGCGCGTAAATCCATACCCGTTCATCCCCCGTTACCGAAGAACAAAAGGCATATTTAGCGCCTCCCAAACCGTCTTTGGCTGCATTTTCTTTGGAACTTTTCAGCAGTCGGTACCGATACAGCAATGCCTGCTCTGCCAATTCGGGAAGGGTATAGATAAAAAACGGAAGCTGGTATATTTCGCAATCCCACCAGACAAACCCGTTGTACCGCTCGCCCGTTAAACCTTTGGCGGATAAACTATGCACGCTGTCGTCGCAGGCGCTGATGATCGTCTGATAGTTTGCATACCGTAAATATCCCTGCGCCTCGTCGTCTCCTTCGATCTCAATATCCGTCTTTTCAAACAGCACCCTGTATTTTGCGAGATGCGCTTTCAGTTCCTCTTCAAACGCACGCGCGGTCAAACAAAGCTCCTGCGCGCTGTCCTTCATTTCTTCAATTGAAGCACAGTCTCTGGATGTATAAATGCAGGCCGTTTTGTTCAACTCCAACAGATCGCCGGGCGAAACCTGTTTTTCCAGTATATCCGCAAACAGGCAATTGCACTCCCTCTCTGTTTTGTCGGCATTTTTTCCGTTCAGCCGGAATTCGTTTTTAACACCGATTGCCGCTTCAAACCCATATTTATCGGCTGTTTTAACCTGCTGAACCATCACTTCGTCGCCGAATTTACCGACTTCCCGCAATATTTTTTGTCCGCAGGTCTTTACTTTGGTATCGATACCGGAAAGAATCTTGATTTTTCCGCTATAATTCAGGGGCGATACGGAAACATACATGCAATACTTATGTTTGTTCTCATAAGAAGCAAAACGCCGGAACAGAAATCTGGTCTGTTTGCCCGAACCGTTATCCCAAACGACTTTCCTTTCCAAAACCCCCGTCTTCGGATCCAAGGTTCTTTCCCAGGAGAGAATCTTGCCTTTCCAAGGATAAAAGACCTCCCCGTCGACGGAAATCCGAACCAGCAGAAAATCTGAAAGGTTGACGACGCTCTCCTGCTTTTCAAAATCCTTCAGCTTTTCTTCGTTGAAGTAAAAATTCTTCATGTATTCATTGTCGGGGAACGGCTCCATGATCTCAATGATCGTACCGATATACCCACGGACATAAATACCCTGCACCCGGATAGAGCCGAATTCTTCAAAACTGCCGCGTACACCCATATAGCCGTTGCCAGTCGTGAATATCGCCGCGTTCTTCCCTTCTGCCTCTATGCAGTATTCCGTTTCCGTCAATTTTCCGTTTTGAACTTTTAACACTCTTCTTCCCAACCTATAAAATTATTACGGCTTTTACTCGTTACATCGCTATTTAATCACACAAATTTCTTTTTGTCAATACCCATTTTTCAAAAAAAACGCAGAAATCATTGCTTTTTTTGTGATTTTATAATATACTTGATATATCAAGTAAAAAGTGATAAAATGAGGTCGTCCGATGCAAAATAAGACAGAACTTGTTAAAAATTATCTTTATGACATCATAAATAAGAACAAATCGGAAACTAATTTTTTACTTCCCTCCGAAAAGGCGCTGTGTCTGAAATTCGGCGTGAGCCGTATTACCGTCAAAAACGCCCTGCAGGAATTGGCGGCTGAAAATTTAATCTACCGCCATCAAGGGAAAGGCACCTTTATCTCTTTTGAAGCCAAACAAAAACTGCACAACGAAAAGCAAAAAAAAATAAACCTGATCGGACTTGTTTTGCCTGACCTGAACAGCAATTTCATGCTGAACATCATTAACGGAGTCGAGCGTTACCTGAGCGAAACAGATTATCGCATTGTCCTCTACTGTACGCAATTTTCCCAAAAAAAGGAAATTGCCGCACTGCAAGAACTTACCGCAATGGGCGTTGCCGGAATTCTGATCTATCCCGTCGATCAGGAAATTTACAGCCAGGAACTGCGCAAACTTATCAACTCAAGATTCCCTCTCGTATTTATTGACCGGACTTTACCGCGCCTGAATGCGCATTCCGTTATGAGCAACCATACGCTCGATGTAAAAATGGCTACACAGCACCTCCTTGAACTCGGGCATCGGAATATCGGAATTATTTCGACCAAGCCCGACGGCACGAGTACGATCATCGAACGGCTGAAAGGATACGATATGGCATTATCCGCCAATCATATCCCCATACACCGCTACTATAAATTATACGATCTGGAAAACTATGACGAGCAATGGGAGGAAAAAATCAGTTTGTTTTTCCAAAAAAACCGCTCCCTTTCCGCTGTAATCATCTTCAATTCTGACCTGTGCACGAAAACATTGTATGTACTCGAAAAACTGCACAAACATATTCCCGACGATATTTCCGTCGTTGCCTACGCCGACGACTATTCCGGTATGGACAAATTTCTTCCGATTCCGTTAACTTCCATCCACCAAAACACCCTGCTGTTAGGAAAAACGGCAGCCAAAATATTGATTCGGAATATCGTTGCCCCCGATGAATTCACGCAAAACATCAAAATTTCCTCTGAATTTATTATAAAAGGCTCCACCAAAAAGTTTTCGAAAGGCCGGTCTTCTGAAAATGCGGCAAGCCGATCGTCCTGAAAAACCGACTCTTTCTTTTGCTCATGCCCGGCAGCGTTCGTTGCCCGGATTAACATTTTATACAAGGGAACCTTTTCCCGCGCCGATGGGCAGACGGGATTTGCTTCGAACCGTACAGAAACGACCGTGAATCCGCAATTCCGATTTTTCAGACATGCGGCTGTTTCCCTTTATTTATCCGACTATATATAATAATAGATAAGGCGGCAGAAAGAACTTTTTGCCGCCTTGCTTTTTATTCAAGTTGTCGATTTGCGCAAACCCTGTTCCGGCAAACGCCCTCCGGCACGGTTTACCCTTCCTCGATATGCCAGACCCAACTGCCGCAGTCGGGCAGGCGGGGGCAGAGAAAGGCGACCTTGCGCACCTCCAAGTTGTTTTTGCGCTCGTTTACGACAGAAGTATGTCGAACGCAAAGTCGATCGTATTTTCCCTGATCTGATACTTTTCCTGCAATTCAGGCCCGCAGGAATGCGAACCCAGCCCGCACATGCGGTAATCGACGTACAGATACACGTCGTCGGACGGCCGCATTTCGTGCGCGTGCGGCTTAAAATCGCCGAGCGCGTACGGGCTTACGCAAAAGCTGAAATCCTTTTCGCTGCGCACGGTGAAGCGGCTGCCCCCGCCGGACAACGTTACATAGCGGCTGTTGCAGTGCGAGCCGTTCTCCTGCGGGCGAACATAGGGAACGTACATGTTTTTGACGCTGTCGGTATATTTCCCG
>CAJFFD010000012.1 GCA_904373255.1 uncultured Clostridia bacterium
GCAGATGTCGAACAGGTACTGCAAAAAGTGCGAATAGGTCAGCTTTTCCTCGTCGTTTTCGTACACGAACTGCCGCTGTATTTTGCCCTCTTTCATGATCTTCGCCCAAATTCTGAACATATCGTTTCCGCCGCGCGCGGCGCTCCTTTTTTTCGTTTTAATAGTTAGAGTATACCGAAAATTTTGCAAAAAGTAAAATATAATTGACATATCCGCCCCGAAAATATTATACTTAAAGAAAAGGAATTTCCGCGGCGCCCCGTTTTGCGGCTGCCGCAAAGGAGATCGTCATGAAAAAACTCGAAGCGGACATTCTGAACATATTGCAGGAAGACTGCCGTTATTCCCCCGCCAAAATCGCCGTCATGCTCAACAAGACGGAAGGGGAAGTGCTGGACGCCGTGCAAAGCATGGAGCAGCGCGGCATCATCGTCAAATACACCGCCATCGTCAACGACGAGCGCCTCTCCGACGATTATGTGCAGGCGCTCATAGAAGTCAAGGTGTCGCCCCAAAAGGCGAGCGGGTTCGATGCGATCGCCGAGGAGATCTACCGCTTCGACGAGGTCAAAAGCTGCTACCTGATGAGCGGCGGCTACGATTTGGCTGTGTTCATCGAGGGCAAAAACCTGCGCGAGGTGGCGCGCTTCGTTTCCGAGCGCCTCTCCACGCTCGACGAGGTGCAGTCTACGGCTACCCATTTCATCCTCAAAAAGTATAAAATCGAGGGTACGATCACGGGCGCGGAAGAGGACAGGGAGCGGAGGATTTCGGTACACGCATGAAAAGTTTTGTCAATGAACGCTCGAAAAACCTCAAGCCGAGCGGCATCCGCAAGTTCTTCGACATCGTGTCGGCGTGGCACATCCGCAACGCGGCGATCAAGAGCATTCAGCGCGGATACACCCAATACACGGGCAACCGCGGGCTGCCCGCCCTGCGCGAGCTTATCTCCAGATATATGGCGGAGCGCTTTTCCGCCGAATATGCCCCCGAGCACATCATCGTGACCGTCGGCGCGAGCGAGGGCATCGACCTCGTCCTCCGCGCCGTCTGCGAGCCGGGCGACGAAATTTTGGTTCCCGACCCCGGATATGTGTCCTACCTGCCCTGCGTGCTTCTTTCGGGCGGAACGCCCGTTCCCGTGCGCTGCGTGCAGGAAAACGGATTCGTACTCACGCCCGAAGCGCTCGAAGCGGCGATCACCCCCAAAACCAAGGCGCTCGTGCTCGCCTATCCCAACAACCCGACGGGCGGCATCATGACGCGCGAACAGCTCGAAAAAATCGTACCCGTCCTCGAAAAACACGACCTTCTGGTCATTTCGGACGAGATCTATGCCGAGCTCACCTACGGCGGCAGGCACGTATCCGTTGCGTCGCTGCCGGGCATGAAGGAGCGCACCGTCGTCATCAGCGGTTTTTCCAAGGCGTTTGCCATGACGGGCTGGCGCATCGGATTTCTGTGTTCCCCGCCAGAGGTCGACGCGGCGGCGCTGAAAATTCATCAGTACACGCTGATGTGTGCGCCCTCGGCGGCGCAGTACGCGGCGCTGGAGGGGCTGAAGGACGGGTTCACCGATAACTTTGCTGTGGTGGAGTCCATGCGCGAAGAATATGACAGGCGGCGGCGGTTTATCGTGGACTTTTTCAATGCCAACGGACTGCCCTGCTTCGAGCCGCGCGGAGCCTTTTACGCCTATCCGTCGGTGGAGAAAACGGGGTTGACGGGCGAACAGTTTGCGGGCGAGCTTCTGCGCGCGGAAAAGGTCGCGGTGGTGCCGGGCGACGCCTTCGGCGAAGCGGGCAGGTATCATGTGCGCTGCTCTTATGCCACGAGCATGGCGAACCTGGACACGGCGACCGAGCGGATAGCGCATTTCGTGAAAAATCTGCGTAAATAATTCCCGGAGGATTTCGCGTTGCGGCGCAAAATTATAACTTGACAATTTTTCGGTTATACTGTATAATGGTAAATGGTAAGAAAGGGCGGCGCAGAGCCGCCGCGATCGGGATAAAAGGTGATTCCGCACCCGCAAGGCGCGGAATCACTCTTTTGCAAATATAGGCGGGGGAAGCCCCGAACCAACAAAACGAGTGAGGTGTTTTAGGATTATGGCAGAAGAATTCATCATGACGCAAAAGGGCTACGATGAAGCTGTCGAGCGTCTGAAGTATCTTCAGACGGAGAAGAAGAAGGAGATCACCGAGCGCATTAAGGTCGCGCGCGGGTTCGGCGACCTTTCGGAGAACGCGGAGTACGACGCCGCCAAGAACGAAGAGGCGCTCAACGAGAGCGAGATCCGCGAGCTGGAGAACATGATCAAGAACGCAAAGATCATGGAGGAGAGCACCGACAACAGCAAGGTGCATTTCGGCAACACGGTCACGGTGTACGACTACGACATGGACGAAACGGTCACCTACACGCTGATGGGTTCGACGGAGGCCGACCTCGAAAAGAATATCATTTCGATCGATTCGCCCTTCGGCGCGGCGCTCGTCGGCGCGCGTGTGGGCGAAAAGGTCACGGTGCATGCGCCGAACGGCTTCGATTATCAGGTCGAAATCAAAGAAATCCGCTGAAACGTTCCCCTTTTCCGGGAGCAGAGGGCTTATACATGGATGCAAAGATAACGAAACAACGGCTGGGTCTTCTCCTGTCGTACGACTGGATCAAGATCATCGGCATCTGCGCTGCCGCCGTACTGGTGTGGGCGCTCCTGTTCACCACGATGGCGACGCGCGCCACCAACGGGCAGAGCTTTGAAATGTATCTGTACCCGGGGGTATCTCTGTCGTCTTCGGTCAACGTCGAAACGCTCCACACGCGCGACGAAAACGACGTGCTTTCCTACGACGTTCTGAACTTTTCCTCGATGACGCTCGACTCGAGCGCGATGGATACCATTCTGAGCGCGCATTTCGCGGCGGGGCAGGGGGATGTTTTCTTCGCTCCGGACACCGAGCCGACCAAGGACGAAGACGGCAATATCACCGCCTATAACGGACTGGACGATTTTCTCGGCGGGTATTTTTCCAATGCGCTGTGGCTGGATCCTGACCTGACGGTGAAAGAGCATACCATCGAGAGCGGCGGGGAAAAGAAAGGCAGCTTCTCCAACTACTTTTACGACTGCGCGCAGTACCTCAACCGCTTTTATAACGGCGATTGGAAAAGCGGCACGCTGGACGAAGCAACCGTGCGCGCGAATTTCGACGAGCGCATGAAGGGGGACAAGCGTTACAAAAACGAGGCGCAGCGCGAAGCGGGCAGGCAAAAGGAGATCGTGCGCATTCAAAACCTGCGCGACGCCTTCGAAAACGTGCTTGGCTGGGTTTCCTCCGACGATGAGAACAGTCCCGTACGCATCAAAACGACGGAATTGAGCGTAATTTTGGAGAGCGGCGGCGAGGCGCAGACGGTGGAATGGAATCTTTCCTTCGACTTGAGCAACATCGACCATCTCACCGACTTCATCGGGTATCCCGGCGGAGAAAACGGCACGCGCATTGCAGATAATCTTTGCATGGTCGTGCTGAACACGGGCAGCTCGGGGGAGGAAGACCTCCGTTACGAGCCGTTCATGCTGTTGGATTATCTGGTCACAACGTACGACGGCGCCGCGGCATAAACGGGCGCCGCAAGCGGCGTGTGATCCCGCGCCGCGGGGGGAATGGGTATGAAGCTGTATATTTACGGGGCAATAAAAAACTACAAGGCGCGGCGGCCCGCGCGCTTCCATATGCCCGGGCATAAGGCAAACCGCAAGCGGTTCCCGCTCTTTAAGGACGCGCCGCTCGACATCACCGAGCTGCCCTTTGCCGACTGCCTGGAAAGTCCCGAGGGCATCATCGCCGACGCCCGGCGAGACATTGCCGACGCGCTCGGCGCCCGCGAGAGCTTTTTCCTCACCGACGGCTCCTCCTGCGGTGTGTTCGCCATGATCTATATCGTCAGAAAGAGGGGCGGGAAGGTCGTCATCGCGCGCAATTCGCACAAGAGCGTATATAATGCCTGCGCGGCGCTCGGCGTCGAGCCGTACATCGTGCAGAACAATGAAAAGGACGGAGTCCTTTTGCCCCCGACGGCGGCAGACATCGAAACGGCGCTCAAAAAAGAGCGCGACGTTACCGCCGTTCTGATCACCTCGCCCGACTATTACGGCAACGTTGCAGACCTTTCCGCCATCGAAAAGGTCTGCCGCCGCTATAACAGAATATTTATGGTCGACGGCGCGCACGGCGCCTATCTCAAATTCGATGCAGACGCGCGCGGTCTGTACGCGGGCGAATGCGCGCATATCTGGGTGGACGGCTCGCACAAAACGATGCCCACCCTCACCCAGGGCGCCCTCCTCAACGTAAACGACGAATCGCTCCTGGCGGATGCGGCGGAGGGGCTGAACATGTTCCGCACCACCAGTCCGTCCTATCCCGTCATGGCGAGCATCGAATACGGCGTCAAGTATATGGAGGAGAACGGCGCGGCGCTCATCGATGCCGTCCGCCGCGAACTGACCCTCGTCAAGGCAAAACTGCGCAAGGCGGGCATTCCCTTCTATGCGGAGAGCAAAACGCTCGTTCTTGCTGTCGATTTCGGCGCAATGGGCATTTCGCCCTACCGCGCGGAAGAGGAGCTTGCGCGGCGGGGCGTGTATGCGGAAATGTGCGACGGCAGGTATCTTCTCTTCTATTTTTCGGCGCTTACGTCGCCCGTGCGGCTGCGGATGCTGGAATTCAGGCTCCGCCGCATCGCGCGCATGCGCTCGCTGAAAAACACCTACGAACCGCCCGCAGGGTTCGCCTGCGGCGTCAAAAAATTCAGCTATCTCACAGCCAATTCGCTCGCGCTCGAATATGTGCCGCTGGATAAGGCTGCGGGCAGGATCGCCGCGCGCAACGCGGGCATCACGCCGCCCTGCTTCCCCACCGTCGTCGCGGGCGAGCAGATCACTCCAAGGCGGCGCACACCTTCGGCGTGTACCGCGGCAAAGTGGCTGTCATCAACATCGGCGGAAAATAAAGGTCTATGAAAGGTAAATTTATCGCGTTCGAGGGGTGCGAAGGCGCGGGCAAATCCACGCAGATGCGCCTCCTCTCCGAATATCTGGCGAAAAAGAGGGTTGCGCACGCCGTCACGCGCGAGCCGGGCGGCGGCGAAATTTCCGAAGCGATCCGCAAAGTTATCTTAAACGGAAAATTCACGTCCATGACGGACGAATGCGAGGCGCTCCTGTACGCCGCGGCACGGGTGCAGCACCTCGCGGATACCGTCGAACCCGCCTTAAACGAGGGCAAGCTCGTGCTGTGCGACCGGTATATCTTTTCCTCCTATGCCTACCAGGGTCCGTGCATAACTTCATGCCCGACGTTACGCTGTTTTTGGACATTCCGCCCGTATTGGCGTTCGCGCGCAAGCACGGCGCCGACGAAAACGACCGCATGGAACAGGCGGGCGAAGCCTTCCACAAAAAGGTGTACGAGGGGTATCGGGAACTTTTGAAAAAGTATTCCGCGCAGATGATCCCCGTCGATTGCTCGGGCAATAAATTTCAGACGCACGAAAAGATCGTTGCCCTGCTGGAAGGGCGGGGGTTGATCTGATATTTTGCATGTATGCCGTTTGCGGTGAGACCCCGCATCGGTGCAAAACGGCGCAAATTCTGCAAACGTCTGCGCCTTTTGCGGGCGCGGTGCAAAACAGACTTTTGCAGCAAAACGTGCGCGGAACTGCGCAGAATCATAAGGAGGGGCAGGGTGTCGCTGTTTACGGAGAGCAGGGCGTATAAGATCGTTTCGGGCGACGTTTCGCGCGGCCGCGTTTCGCACGCCTATCTCCTCGTCTGCCCCGACGAGCGCAACCTGCGCACCTTTTTGAAGGAGCTTGCAAAACTCGTCATGCGCGCGGACGAACGCGCCGCGCGGCTCATCGACGAGGAGATGCACAGCGACTGCCGCGTCTTCCCCGCCGAAGGGGAAAAGACGGCGGTCTCCGACGTCAAGGAACTGCTCGAAGGCTGCTACATCAAGCCGGTCGAGGGGGATAAAAAGGTGTTCGTGCTCGACCGCATGCAGGAGATGCTCCCGCCCGCGCAGAATAAGTTATTAAAGGTATTAGAGGAGCCGCCCGAAAACGTGTATTTTATTCTCGGCACAACGAGCGAATTCCCCGTGCTGACCACGGTGAAATCGCGCTCGAAGCGGCTGGATTTATTCTCCTTTCCGCAGGAGAAGGTCGAAAGATATATCGCGGAAAAGTATCCCTTCCGCCCGGACGCGCAGGAGATCGCCGCGGCGTCGGGCGGCGTGCTCGGCGTCGCCGAAAGCATGGCGGAGAGCGAGGGGCAGGGGGAGGACGCGGCGCTGTTCGCGCTCAACCTTTCGCCCGCGGCGATCCCGCTCGCGGCGAAAAAGTATTCCTCGCGGGAGGAATTGGCGAAATTTCTGCCCATGCTCCGCATCGCCTATCGGGATATGCTCCTGTGCAAGCTGGGGCGGGAAGATCTGCTCCTTGCGGGCGGGGATAAAAAGATCATACGGCGCGCGGCGGCGCGCTATACGGTCGCGGCGCTCGTCAACGCGCAGGAGCGCATCGGCGAGTTCGAGCGCGATTTAAAGTTCAATGCGAACGCGCAGGCGGGCATGGAGGCATTGCTCGCGGGCATTTTGGAGGGACGATGAAGGTTATCGGCATAAAATTCAAGGACGGCGGAAAAATCTACTTTTTCGCGCCGAACGAGGGCGAGGAATACGAGGCGGGCACGCAGGTCGTCGTGGAAACGAGCAAGGGGCTGGAGTTTGCAACGGTCGCCTTCCCGCCCAAAGAGGTGGACGATTCGGAGGTTGTGCAGCCGCTCAAACCCATCGTCCGCATCGCAACGGAAAAGGATAAAGAGCAGGTCAGGCGCAATTTAGAGCGCAAGCCGCAGGCGATGAAGCTCGCGCAGGAAAAGATCGAAAAGCACAACCTCGCGATGAAGCTCATCGACTGCGAGTTCGCCTTCGACGGCAGCAAAGTCATCTTCTATTTTTCGGCGGAGAGCCGCGTCGACTTCCGCGATCTGGTCAAGGATCTGGCGGGCGCCTTCCATATCCGCATCGAACTGCGGCAGGTGGGCATCCGCGACGAAACGCGCCTTCTGGGCGGCATCGCGCCCTGCGGCAGGGAGTGCTGCTGCGCCGGCGCGATGTGCGACTTCAAAAAGGTGTCCATCAAGATGGCGAAGGTGCAGGGGCTGTCGCTCAACCCCGGCAAGATCAGCGGCCTGTGCGGCAGGCTGATGTGCTGCTTAAGCTACGAAAACGACTATTACAGCGAGACGGCAAGGGCAGCGTCGCTTCGGTGAACATGCTCAAACTCACCGTCCGCGTCAAGCAGGAAAAGGACGGCAGCCTTACCTACAAGGACTATCCGTTGGATGATATTCGCTTCCGCGGCAAAAAGGGCGAGGCGGAAGAGGAGCCGGAAGAGTTCGAAGAGGCAGAAGCGGAGCTTTTCGAGGCTGCGCCTGCCGAAGAGGGGGAGCATGGCGAGCCGCGCGAAAAGGAGCGCCGCGAGCGTCCGAACGATCGGAATAAAAAGCGGGATAAAAGCGAGCGCCGCGGAGAGCGGGGCGAGCGGAACGACCGCAATCGCGACGGCGAGAGCGGCGGTTCTCGCCCCGAGCGGAGCGAAAAGAACCCGCCGAAGGGCGAGCAGGGGAACGAACCGCGCGAGCGTAGGGAGCGCGACCGCCGCGGCCGCGACCGGCGAAACCGCCGGGAGGGGAAGCCGGCAGGCGAACACAAGCCGGGTGAAAAGCGTCCGCAGGAGCAGAGGAAAGGGGAGCGGCGAGAGAACGCGTCCAAACAGGAGAAGCAGGGCGGCGAACCGAACGGCGCCCAATAGCGGCAAGCGCCCTGAATTCGAAAAAAACGGTAAAAAACCGAAAAAAAACGATAAAACGGTGCGTTTGTGCCTTTACTAATCGAAAAAGGTATGGTATAATATACAAGACGGCGATGGTCGTCATCAGTTCGTAATTTGGAGGTAGAGTACAATGGCTCACAAGATTTCGGAAGATTGCATTTCCTGCGGAGCGTGCGCGGATACCTGCCCTGTCAATGCGATTTCGCAGGGAGATACCCAGTATCAGATCGATCCGGACGTGTGCATCGACTGCGGCGCCTGCGAAGAAGGTTGCCCTGTCAGCGCGATCAAACCGGAGTAATCGGGGTAAAAAAGCAACCTTGCGCGGAGAATTCCGCGCAAGGGAACAATTTTGCCGCAGCGCACAGGGAAGGGCGCGCAGGGAGCGTGCAGATAATATTGAATATGGGGATATAGCTCATCTGGTAGAGCGCTTGAATGGCATTCAAGAGGTGGACGGTTCGAGTCCGTTTATCTCCACCACGGCTTCTATATGTAGCGTTAGTTGGTCAGATTAACACTATATATGGGAGCTTTCTTTTTGCCGTTTTTAGAAAAAAGCCCCGTTTCGTTGTCAATTCCGTTGTCAAAACGGGGCTTTTTCCATGCCCGAAAAGCGGTTATTCGTCGAAAATGTTGCGCACTTCGGAACCGATCTCTTTTAAGTAATCGTCCTGAATGTGGGTGTAGTGCAGCGTCATGCGCTCGGAAGAATGCCCCAGCAAATACTGCTTCATCTTATCGGAAACGCGCAGCTCTTCCAACCGCGTCGCATAAGTATGACGTAAAATGTGCGGGCAAACTCTAAACCCGAGCTTTTTGGAGAGCTTGCGCAAATATTCCTGCGGGCCGGATGCGGTAACGTCGAACACCCGTTCATTGCCGTCTTTATTGCGAGGAAGCCAAGCGGCAGCAGTATCGGGCAGCGGAACCTTGCGAACACCTGCACGGCTTTTGGTCGAATTTTGAAACAAATGCCCACCCCTTACCGCAACGACGTTCTTTGTGACGATCACCAATTTTTGCTCAAAATCGATGTCGTTATAGGTCAGGGCTAAGGCTTCCCCGATGCGCAGACCGGTCGATAAAAGGAAAATAAAAAGTCCTTCGTGCTTTGCGCCTTTGATGGCATCGAGGAAAATTCTTTGCTGCTCGTGTGTTAGGGCCTCGCGCGGTGCCGCTATGTATTTTTTAATTTCGACGGCTGCGCATGGATCTTTTTTTATAAAACCGAGTTGCAGGGCTTTTTCAAAAATCTGAGCCAAATAAACCGAGGCAAGCTCGCGTACACGATCGGAGCGGTAGGAGATCAGAACCTGTTGCAATTGGATCGGTGTGATGTCCGCTATGCTTTTATCGCCGAGTTCACGCAAAGCGGTTTTCAGAACATCACCGATTGAAATTAGAGTTTTCGGTTTTACTTTCGGCTTTTTGTATAATTCCAACCAATTTTCTGTCCAGGAGGTCAGCGTTAAAGCTGTCCTCCTCTTTTTTTTCGGAGCTTTGCCGCTTTTGATGATTGTAGTTAGTTGTTTTTTTACCTCCTCGATAGTGTGGCCGTATCGGTAAATGCGTGTACCCTCGATTGTACAATATCCGCAGAATCTTCCGTCTTTGCGAGGAGTTTTACCGACCGAAGCACCTTTTACATTTATAAGCATTTGACTATCCTCCTTTTTGTGGGTAGCCAAACCATTGCCAAGGGGAATCGATTTCGCCCGGCGCACTTCGTCTTTATCGGCTGCTAAATTATTGATGACCGAAAAAATAGTGGAGAGCGAATCTTTTAGCTTTTGTAAGTCTTCTTCCAAAATGATAGGCATTTTGAAAACCTCCCTAATATGAAAATTAGGGAGATTATAGAACTACAATAAAGGGCGAAAATGTAGAAAGAATGTCGAATAGAGAATTAAAAAAAAGAGATTTATACTTTCACTTTTTCCGAGTGGAGATTTTTCATCATAGTGATTACTAAATCTTGCATTTCGGGGAGCAAACCGCGGAACTCTTCGAGCATAACACGCTCCTTATCCGTGAGCTTTTCCGAGGAGGGAGAACCCTGGCGATAATAATTGCCGAAATAGTCCTCCCGTCCCATCAAATAGTCAATAGATACATTAAAATAATCGGCAATTTTCAGCAGCGCATGAGTATCAGGATCCCGCGTATTTTTTTCCCAATTTACAATCAAAGGACGACTATATCCCATTGCTGAGGCAAAGTCACTTTGGGACATCTTTTTCGCTTTGCGCAAATCGCGTATTTTTTCACCTAACATGACACCCTCCTTGAATGAAATTTTATCACATTATGTTACTCATCGAAACAATTTTTATTTTTTTGGGCAAAAATGTTACAAATAGCATTGACAATGTGTAAAATTCATGATAGAATTGTTGCAAATAGTAACACATCACGAGCGCTGTACGCGAAAAAGAAAGCGGAGTTTGAATCGGCAACCACGCCGACGAAATAAAGAGGAGATTTAAAAAGGAAATGAAAGAGCAGATTTTTACGGACAGATACGGGAACGAATACACGCCGCGCGAGCTTGTAATGCTCGGCGAGGGGAAGCGGGAGATCTTAAACTCGTATCAAGGAAAGAAAGCGGGCGATTGGGAGCGTGACGGATCGGGCATCCGCAAGGATCGGCTTAGCAACCTTTACACGCATATAGGCTATGTCATGGACGAATACGGCGGCGAGGAAAATTTTTGCGAGAGCGACGAGGCGATTTTGAAGTTTTTTCAGTGGTTCCGCCTGACGTTGGGTATTCTTAGCGACGAAAAACGGAAGTAGACCGTTTTCGAAATAACAACTGCATAGGAGGATGAAAGAGCAATGGTAGTGGATCTATCGAAAGTGAAGACGTCGGAAGAACTTTCGTCGGCGATCGGCGGGAACATGACCGTGTTCAAAGCGGAGGAGCAGGCGACGCCTTTGGAAAGTTGGAAAGAGCAGGAGTACATCGCGCTGCACAATCAGATCATCGCGCACGGACGGAATGCGTGCGAAAGCATTCTGTACATGGCGCAGGACTTGAAGCGGATGAACACGGAAAAGCTGTACGAAGCGGGCGGCTTTGCGAGCTTCGAGGAGTACGCTGAAAAGGCGGTCGGGCTGAAAAAGAGCCAGGCGTACAAGTACATATCCGCGTATGATTCGCTGGGCGAAGAATTTTTCCACTCGAATGGAAAATTAGGTATCACAAAAATGAATCTGCTTGCGGGGCTGACGGAGGACGAGCGCACGGCACTGCAAGAGCAAACGGACGTAGAGAGCGCCACGATTCGGGAGTTGAAAGAGCAGATCGCGCAGCTTCGCGGCGAATTGGACGAAAAGGAACAGCGGATCGGCGAGCTGGAATGGAACGCCGCGGCGGAGCAATTGACGGCTCCGGACGAGAGTGCGGAAAAGATAGCGGAAGCGGAAAAGAGGGCGAAAGAATCGCAGGAATACGGGCGGAAGATGGCTGCACGCGCAGATGAGTATGCGGGGAAGCTCCTGACAATGGAGCGAAAGCTCGATAGGCTGACCGCGGAAAAAGCGAAGCTGGAAAAGCGTTTGCAGGAACGGCCGAAGGAAATGGTCGAAAACCCCGAAACGGCAGCGGAGCGTGACAAGGCGCGGGCGGAGCTTGCGGCGAAGGAATCGGAGATCGAGGAGCTGCGCAAGAGTCTGTCGGTGGCGAGCGACGCGGCGCTGACGTCGTTCAAAGTCAAGTTCGAGGACTTTCAAAGCCTGTTGGAGTCGCTGCTCGGCATATTGGAGGAGCTGTCCGAACCGAACAAGGGCAAGTGCAGGGCCGCGCTGGAAAGCGTCATCAAGGAGCGCGGACTATGAAAAAAGCAGAATATATCCGAATGCTCATAGAGGACAACGCAACGGCGGCGGAGCCGCAAAAGGAGATGAACGCGGCGATCATCGACTGCGTGGATATAGCGCTGTCGCAGATGCCCGAAAGTTTCGAGGTAAAGGACACGGGCGCGGGGCTTGCGGAATTTTGGACGATGATCCAAAAAGAAGGCAAAGCGAGCGCGGCGCACTGCTGTTCCCCGATCCGCGCGGCGGAGCTGATAGCAGAGAGGTTGGGGGCGAAGTACGAGCGCGCGAGCGTTCGGTATGCGAATAAGTCCGCGGTCAAACGCTTGGAGGACTTCCTATGAAATGGCAGGACTACGAGTTTGACGAGGCATACCGCCCGAGCGGGTTCGAGGAATGGTCGCAGGAGAAAGTAAACGTCGGGTACGCATTTTATCTGCGGGATAAATACATAACGGACGATACAGGGCTGTACGAAGATACGGACGAAGGGACGATCCATATATTCTGCCCGCATTTCGGCGAAACGTTCGAGGAAGACGAAAAGAAAGTTTTCGGCGGAAAGGAAGCGCAATCGCAATGCCATTGCGGCAGCACGATGCGGCTGCAAGCATCCTGCCCGAGGGAGAGAGAATGCGAGCATACCTGCAAACTTCTGAATGCGCTGTATCCGTATTACGGGGTGAAGAAAAAGGACGAATTTGCGTTTTACCAGCGGACAGATCGGGGCATGCTGCTGCGGGCATTTACCTGCACGGTAACGTATCTGGGCGAAAGATACGAGCTTCGGCGTTTCGGCGATACGGTCTATACGGAATGGCTGCGCGTCTTTTACAACGCAGACAGGACGACGGAGATCTATTCGAGGCTGCGCCAATCGTACAGCGGAAACGGCGGATATTTCACTTGTATAGGCAGCGAGTGGACGCAGAAGAAAAAATTCCAAGGGTATGCGGGGTTTACGATATACGGCGAAGATCTCGCGGGTACGCTTTTGGAAGGATTCACAAAGTACTTCGCGTTGATGGAAGGCTATATAACGAACGAAACGCAGCGCGCGGTACTGCTTTTGGCGCTGTTTAGAACGCCGGCGCTGAAAGACGTCATCAAGGCGGGATACCTTGAAGTCGCAAAGGGCTATGTCAAGTCGCTTGTGACGGGGCAGGAGAAGATCGGGAATGTCGTCCGCGGCAGGGCAAAGACGATAACGAAATTTTTCGGGTTCGAGCTTTCAAAGCTGGACAAACTGAGCGCGGAAACAAAGTCGAAGCTGACGATCCGCGACATACAGACGGTAAAACGGATGCTGAACAACAGGATCGCGGTAACGCCCGAAACGCTGGCGATGTGCGGAAATTATCGGTTTAACGATTTATGCGTGCTGTACGAAGGAAAGGCGCTGCGGCGGGTTATACGGTATCTGCGCAGGCAGGATATAAAGGCATCGGACGTAATCTCCGATTATCTCGACTATTTGGGCGAAGTAAAGACCTTGCGGTTGGATGAACGAAATCCCGAAGTGCTTTATCCGCGCAGCCTATCCCGCGCGCACGCGCGGCTGTCGCGTGCGGTGGAATACCAAACGACGGAAAAGCAGGCGGAGAAATTCGCAAAAAAAGCGGCGGCATACGCGGAATATTGTTATCGGCAGAAAAACCTGTCCCTGCGCGTGATCCGGACGGCGTCGGAGCTTATGAAGTGGTCGCAGCGTTTTTGCAACTGTTCGCACGGGTATGTAGATAACGTGGCAAACGGCTATTCGCTGCTTTGCGTGATCGTGGACGTGCGGAAGCCGAAAGACGCCTATTTCATGCTCGATTACAATGTAAAGACGCACAGCATCGCCCAATGCCGCGGGTATCACAATTATACGAGCATGGAAGACGATCCGCGTGTGGAAAGGTTCTGCGGTCAATGGCTGGACTATATCGGCAGAAAAGAAGCGCCGAAACAGCGAGGTGCGGCATGAAACCGAATATGTTGCGGGTAGGACGTTCGGCGTACTACGAACACAGGGCGACGGACAAACGGTATACGGAGCGGCAGCGCGCGGAGCTGAACCTCTGCCTGCACTGCGAAACGGATGCGCGGCAGTGTGACGGGACGTGCGAAAAGGTGAAGGCGGTGCGGAACCGCAAATAGAGGAGCGACTGACGCGGCGCGGCGCGAAGTCAAATAAATAGCCACCAAAATTTCCATAAAAATCTCCGACTGTCAAGCCGGGGCCGCGCCCCCGGTCAGGCGGACGGGAAAAGCAAAACGGGAGGATAGAGAGCGATGATACACGGGGCGATATTGAGGACGGACAGACTGCTGGACGAGGTAACGGAGGCAGAGGCATTCACGGGCGACGCCGTATGCGTGTTTACGACGGACGGGGTGCAGGTGAAAGGGAAATACCGTGGCGGGAAAGGCGTTTTTTATAAGAACGATAAAGAAGCGTTGACGCAGTTTTATGCAACGATCGTGGATGTAATCAGCGAAAAGCTGTATGAAATGGTCGGTCACGATGAATTTATCCGAAGGCAGAACGCGACGCTGCTGCGGCTAAGCGAAAAGGCAAGAGCGGGGGCGAGCGCACATGAAAAAAACGTTTGAGTATGCGGTCGGAGATTCGTGGCTGCTGGACTGTCAGGGCGAAAAGACGGTGTATACGGTCAAGGACTGCCGATACCGCCCCGCGGACGGGAAAGAGATCTACACGGTGGAGATCGGCGGCACGGGCAGCTGCGAAATGACGAAAAACAGGCTGCACTATCTGCTGTATCGTTTTGTGTACAAGAAACTGAAAAGCGGGAAATACCGCAAATATGACTGCGGAATGAGCGAAACGGAAGTGCGCGCCTATTACGCGCATATGCGCGCGGCGGAGGAGCAGCGCGCGGAACGTGTGACGGCGCGGCTGGAAAGTTCGGCGGAGTACCGCGCGGCAGCGCAGGAGATCTCGGCGCTGTCGATGCAGCTTGCGAAAGCGGAATACATACGAGCGGACGCGTTCGAGATCGTGCGGCTGAAAAAGCAGCTTGATGCCGCGAAAGAAAAGCGCCGCGCGGCGATGACGCGGCTGGGAATCAAGCCGGGCGAGGAAAAGAAACGGATGTTTTGCACCAAGTGCGGGGATACGGGGTATCTGTCCGGCGGGAAGCAATGCGTCTGCGTGGCGGCGAATGAAGAAGCGATCCGCGCCTATGCGGCGGGGGTAAGAAAATGCAAAGCGGCGACGTAACGGAGAGCGCGGCGGAGCTTTTGGACGAACCCGCCGAGCAAGAGGCAACCCCGCCCGCCGAGATAGCACCCGCGCAGGAGGAATCGCCCGCGGAACAGGCGAAAAAACGTACCCGCAAAAAGGGCAAAGCAAAAGCGGAGTCGCCCGCCGAAGAACAGACGACAGAGGAAGAACCGGAAGAAACGGCAGAGGAAAAAGCGCGGCGGGAGTGCCGCGAACTCAACGCGCTGTGCTCGGTGCTGTCGGAAAAGGTCGGGGCGGTGTTACAAGGGGATATTGAGTTTGAAAGCCTTGTATCCGCATTGCAGGCGGCAACGGTGGAATACGACGAACTGTCCGCGCGGCTGAAACATAAACGCAAGACGGGCGAGCTTACGCGTCGGTCGAAGCGCCGGCTACGCAGGGCGGGAAAGGACGTGAAAAAGCATCGGCAGGATTTGAACGTATTCATGTATTATCACGACGTCAACCTGTTGCTTTTGGAGAGTCCGCAATCGTATGCGTGCATGCTCTGCCAAAACAGGCAGCTTATCGAAACGGAGGACGGCAAACAAATCTGCCGGCTGCGATTGGAGATGAGCGAAGCGGAATCGGAAGAATAAACGGGAGGGAAAAGGCATGACGGTAGAAGTCGAATATAAGGGAATTACGGAGCGTCGCGCGGGACTTTCGGTCGGGGAAGCGTATGCGATCGGCGCAAAGGCGCTGTGGGTGTACGGCAACCTGCTGCAAGAGGGCGATCTGCAAGTACGGATCGTGAACGGGCGCGGCGAAGTGATGAGCGTCATGGAACAGGGGGCGAGGCCTCCCTAAATAAACTCACACGCGCGTTTCGATTATCCTCCGAAACGCAGAAGGAAAGCCCCTGCGGGAACCGCTCTTTCTCCCGCAGGGGAATACCCGATTTCGCGGCATAACCCGGAGCGGCGGGAAATGCGGGAGGTAAACAATGGCATTTTTCAAAAGGCAAGAAAAGGCACTTGCGGCGGCGCGGACGTTTCAGAACCTGCGGCGGAATTATGAACGGACGGAGCGGGATTTGGAAACGGCGGCACAGCGCGGCGACTTGCAGGGCGTAAAGCGGGCGATGAAAGAACATCACAAATTCGAGTACGCTCTGCTCTACAAAAACATGACAAATAATCAAAAGGAGTAAATAGAAATGGCAAGTTATGGCAAAAGCACAGGCAAGAGCGTAGCGATCGTCTTTTTGGTCGTACTGCTCGCGGCGGCGATCTTTTTCGGCGTAGTGACGGAAGGATTCACGAATTGGGATGCAAGCACATGGTTCGGCAAAGACCAGGAGCAGGGGACTGTCGTAGACGGCGACGGGAACGAGATGGAAGACGGCGGGAGCTATCAGCTGCCGAAGGCAATGGTCTATACGGCGGGCGCGCGCGGTGCCGCTCCCGCAACGAGCGTGCAGGTGACGGCGGTATTGGAGCCTGCGGACGCGATGAATCAGAAAGTAACCTGGGAGATCGTGTTTGCAGATCCCGCTAGCGAATGGGCGAACGGCAAGAATGTATCGGACTATGTTTCCATAGAGGAAACGGAGAGCCTGACGAATACGGTCACGTTCAAACAGGCGTTCGGTGAGCAGATCCTGATTACGGTCACGTCGCAGGAGAACGCGGAAGCGAAGGACACCTGCACGGTGGACTGCGCGGCGAAGCTGGAAAGCACATATGTCACGTTTGCGGCGGCGTCGGGCGTGAGCGGCGACGTTGCGGTCGAACTGAATGCTACGAGCGGCACATCTTCGGCGTGGGCTATGTTCAAGTATTTCGATACCGAAGAAATTAAGGCTGCGCAGCTCACGCACAACACGACGGACGTGTACACGATCGAGGACAGCTACACGACGATCGTGACGATCGCGCCGAGCGCGGAACTTTTGGCAAAGGCAAAAGAAATCAATTCCTCGGCGGTCAGCGGCAGCGTGGACATTACGAGCGGTTTTGCGCCGAATATGGACTTTTTCGCGCAGCTGCTCGGTGAGAGCTTTGCGAACAAAACGAACCTGTACGAACTCGGCAGGGTGTTGGATGCGAAGGGAGTTGCGAACCCGTTCGTGGTGACGGTGACGACGACGAGTACATACACGGCCGACGTTACGGACACCTATTATATGGCGTACACGGCAAGCAACTTCGGCAAGGCAGTAACGGGCATCCACTTCGACGATGACACGATCATCTTCTGATCGAAGGGAACGGCAAGCGGGGGCGGGCATCCGCCCCCGCAAAAATAAACGGCGCGAAAGCGCCGAAACGGAGGAAAGAAAGATGGCAAACAACAGACCGACGAGGGGGGGGGGTACCCTTAACGGCTATAAAATTCTGAGTATCGTGCTGGCGGCATTGCTGGCTGCGGTGGCGATCGTGGAGCTTGTGCTGTGGCGGCTGGACTATATCGTGTTCCAAAACCCGAACGCGCAGGAGCAGACGGTGGGAACGCAGGATGGTATGCTCCTGACGCCCGGCAACTCGGAGCGGATGACGATGAGCGTATCCCGCGCTCTGGCGGCGAACGGAGAGGAAACTGTCACATTGACGGCGACGATCACGCCCGAAAACGCGACAAACAAGCAAATAGACTGGTCGGTCGCGTGGTCGGATGCGTCGGCGAGCTGGGCGAACGGAAAGACGGTAACGGACTATGTGACGGTAACGCCGACGAGCGACGGGGCGGCAAGCGCCACGGTAAAGAATTTGCAGGCATACGGCGCAAAAATTAAAGTTATTGCAAGCTCGCGGGAAGACCCGGAGATAACGGCGGAATGTACGGTCGATTATGCGCAGCGCTGTCCGTCACCGTTGTTCTCCGCCACGGGGCTGTCCGTGCCGAACCACGGGTTAGATTCGGACTTAATGAGTTTCAACAAGGATTCGAAGAACCTGACGATGCGGCTCTATCCCGACTGGACGGAAACGGGGAAAAGGAAAATCACCTTTTCCAATACGTTTATGACGTATACCGTAAGCGACACATTTACGGCGACTTATGGTTTAAGACAGTCGCAGGACTTGAAGACGGCGCTTTCGCTCTACGGTATAGTCGGGGCGGAATATACGGACGTCACGGACGATTTCACGCCGAATCAGGAATTATTCGAGGATCTTTTTGAAGGCGCAAACGGCGACAGCGAGAAGATGAACGACCTGATCACCTGCCTTGCGAACTGCGATACGCACTATACGTTGGAAGTGCGGATCAAGGGCAAATACTCGGAAGAGAGCTTTGACATCCCGCTGAAAATCAACACATCGGAGTTTATTGCGGAGGTAAACGGGGTAGAGCTGGATCAAGAAGAGATAGTATTTTAACGTCGGCATAGCCTCTGATGGGAAATAGTCGTTCCCGGCTGTGCCGCGGAGCAATTATTTTTCATGGAGGTAAAAAAGTGAATAAGAACGGCAGGGGCGGCAAAGTCGCCCCGAACGGCTATAAGATTTTGAGCATCGTATTGGCAGCGCTGTTGGCTGCGGTTGCGGTTGTCGAGCTGGTATTGTGGCGGCTGGACTATATTGTGTTCCAAAACCCGAACGCGCAGGAGCAACCGGCGGAGCAGGACAGCTTGCTCATCGGCGAGAGCGAGGGCAACGGCGTAGAAATCAGGAGCGCAAAAATCGCGTCTGAAAACTATGCGGAATACGGCATATCAGAACAGGCGGAAAGCGCATACACGCTTACGGCTACGGTAGAGCCGGCGAACGCAGTGAATAAAGCGGTGGACTGGACGATCGTGTTCGTGGATCCGTCTAGCGAATGGGCGACAGGTAAAACTGTAACCGATTATGTAACTTTAACGCCGCAGGCGGATGGAAGCACGGTTGCAACGGTACAATGTCTGCAAGACTTCGGGGAACAAATGAAAATCACGGTAACAAGCCGCGACAATCCGGAAGCAAAAGCGGAATGCACAGTCGATTACATGCAAAAAATAAAAAAGTTTAAGTATGTATTTGCGGATATTTCGACTTTTGTAAATCCAATAAATTATTTGACCGAAGAGGAGACCGAACTTTCCGGGCCGATTGATTTTCGGAATACTATGCGCATTAACGATATGGGAAATTTTGAGTTTTCGGAGTTCACCATATCTCGCAGCGTTGAAGTGTCCGGGACTATGCAGCTGACGGATGATTTTATTGCGGCATTAAAAGAGGTATTCCCTTCGTGTAAGCCTTTGGGAAAAAAGGTCATTACGGCGTCTTGGTCTGATAAAACAAGCAGTCAAGAGTTTTCATTGAGCGACCTTTGGTCGAGTTTATTTTCCGGGATAGAAAACACCCCCGAGAACGCTAAAAAGATAGCCGATATTTGTTCAAGTGTTTCCGAGCATTTTTATATTGAAATATCTATGTCGGAAGAACTTTCAGCCTTTGAAACGTTTACCTATCGCGGCGGTCAGTTTGCCTCTGTCAATTTTTTGGCGGACGTCGAAAACGTTGAATTAGATCGGGACAATATCGTGTTTTAATGCGCCGCCGCGGGCGGCGCGGGGAAAAGGAGGAAGAATGGCAAAAGGAGTAAACGGCGGGGCGCGAGCCGCCCCGTCGAAAATCGGGACGGCGGTGCTGGTGTTGCTGTTGGTCGTGCTGCTTGCGGCCGCGGGCTGCGGCATATGGTACGCGATCGCAACCAACGGCTTCACGCGGTTCATAACGCTGGAATACAACGGAAAAGAGCTTGCGCAGAACGCGCGGCAGGTGGTATTGAATCACGGCGAAAACGAGTTCGGGATCAGGAACATGAACCCGTTTTCGGGCGAGCTGACCTATACGGTGGAAATCAACCCGAACGCGGAGGAGAATTTCAACTTTACCGTGGACGGAAACCCTGCGGCATTCTCGCGGGTGGGCGAGCTTACAAAGTATTTCGGCGTCGAGCAGGGCGAAGGCGGTTTTACCGTAACGGTGCCGCAGGACTATACAATGGAATGGCTGCTCTCGCAGGTGTATGCCGGCAGCGAGGTGGAGATGCCGGAGGAGTTCGAGAAAGACAAGGACTATTTTGAAATGACGGTCGAATTTTCGGACGGCACGGACATCATTTTGCTGTTTAACGTGAGCGACAAAGTGGCGAGCATAGAGATCGACCCGCCGAGCATTATCTTCTAAGGAGGCGCGAAGATGAAAAAACTGATGACATTGTTTTTATCGTTCATTCTCGCGCTCTCCGCTTTGGCGGGCGGGATGCTGACGGCGGCAGCCGACACGGTCGAACGGGAGTTTGACAGTACGCCCGTGCTGGAAGATCTGACAAGTTCCAAAGACGAGGACGGCAACGCCTTTGACCTGACCGATTACCCGTACGATGAAAACGGTCGGGTGCAGCTGATTACGCTGGTCGAGTACTGCTACTCATACGCGACCAATATGCGCGACAACTACGCGCTGTATCTGTACCTGTACAACCCGACGGGAGCAGAGATCGTCACGGATTCGGAGTTGAACAAAGCGCAGTTCGCGGTATCGTATGACGACGAGGGCAAGCCCGACGATTACGAACAGTTCGACGTCGTATTCTGCAACAAGAGTACGGGCGATTACAACAACCTGTTTTACAAGTTCCGCGTGACCGACCACGAAAGCGCGGACGGCATGACGATGGGCGAGCGGGTGAACAGCAATTTGCGTCGTTACGATTTGTCGGGCGTATACCTGTTGCACAAGGGCGATACAAACGCGACGGCATACGGCTGCGGCGGTACATACAAATACAGCGGGTATGCGGCGGGGTACGGCCCCGACGAAAACGCGGGCAGCACCCTGACGAGCGAAGTGACCGAGCTTGAAGTATTGGAAACGAAGGTACACGGCACGGTGTACCGCCCCGAGGGGAGCTTTTACAAGGGCGAGCAAGACCAGCTCAACAGCGTATTTTTCACCGTCCCGAATTACTTTTTTGAGGAATACGGGAAAATCAGCTCGATAAAAGCGCGGTGGGACGAATACCGCACGCATCCGATCTTTGTAACGGAGAACTCGAAGGCGGCGCAGGAATATGCGCAGTATGTCGGCAAGGATATTTCGCAGACGGACTACACGGGCGACATCGGCGCGTGGGTGCAGGAACATGAGATCGATTCCCCGACGACGGGCATATGGGATTGGATCCTCGGCCTTATCAACCCGGGCTACGGGAAGATCTATTACTACGACTATGCGTGGATCTATAACCTGCGCAGCGATAACCCGAACAACATCGAAAAGCGCAACGTACTGTCCGCAGTATTCGACACGAAGGGCGGCAGTTATGAGAATTACACCGTCAGCGGCGAGGACTTGCAGCAACGGCTTTTGGAAACGTCGCAGGAGCTTGGCGGAGAGCTTATCAACGGCAAGTACAGCGCGGCGCTGTTCTCGGACGAAGTGGATAACGGGCATACGCGCGGGGAAAACGTCGTCACGGTCGACAGCGACTATAAATTCAGCCTGACGTCGTATTATCTGACGCAGAACTTTTGGCAGCAGATATTCGGCGGCAGCACGATAAACAGCACCGAATACGAGGACATCAAGGCGATCGTAGAGGTCAATTCGGACGATCTGAAAGACAAGGACGACGCGACGGTATCGCAGGAGCTGTATGTAGGCGCGGAGGACGTGCAGACGCTGCGCGACGAGGTGGCGAACGCGGAGAAAAACGACAGCCGCGTGATCCTGTTCCATTACGCCGTGAGCAAGTATTATTCTTATCCCGTGAATTACACGGTAGAATACGACGACGCGGATACGGAGTATGAAATGGCATACAGCGACGGGTACGTTGCCGAGGAAACGGTCTTTTTAGATTTTACGCTGATACAGATAAAATTCTATAAAGAAGGCGTGTACACGGTAATCCCCGTGGTGGCGGATCCGATCGACGTATTCGGGCCTGTATCGCCGCCGCTGGACGACGATCCGATCGGCGGTGGCGGATGCGCGGCGACGGGCTGGACGGTGTTTTGGGTGATCGCGCTCGTGCTTGTGGCGGTCGTGATCGTGATAATCGTAGTAACGCTCATCAAGGCGCGGCTGTCCCGCTCGACGGTTACGGTGAACTATTCGCCGCCGAACGACGGCGGAGGCGGGGGAAGAAGCGGCAAGGGCAAGAATACCGCATCACCCGAAAGCGCGGCGAAGCGCGCCGAACAGGCGGCAAAACGCGCGGAGCGTTCCGCAAAGAGCGCGCAAAAGAGCGCGAACACGGCAAAGTATGCACAGAAGGAGGGAAACAAAAGTGCAGGCAAAAGCAAAAACAGCGGTAAGAACAAAGGCAATACGGGCGGGAAAGCCCACAGCAAAGCGGCAGGCAAGACCGGCAGCGGGAAAGCTATCGGCAAAGCAAACAGCCGTAAAAAATAGAGAGAAGATTTTTTCCAACGCAAAGGACGTGTACCAGACGGCGAACTATATAGCGGTCGTGGGGCGCGATGGGACGAAGTACTACAAGAAGAACGACGAAAACCGCGCCATTGCCCGCAAGGTCAAGGGCGGAAAGCTCCGTTTCGGCAGAAGTGGCAGGCGGTATACGAACGTATAAGCGGAGGGAAAAGCGGAAGCGCCGCCGAATCCTCGGCGGTGCTTCTGTATCTCTGAAAAAATAAGGGCAGAACAATGGCGGGAATACTGAAAACAAAGGAATACAAGCGCTACCGCAGGGAGCTGAAACGCGGGTGCCGCAGGCGTGACAGATTTTCGCGGCTGTGCGCGTGGGCGGAGGAAACGTCGCGGGAGAGTTTCAAAAACACGCGGCGGTATCTCCGCTTTTGGGGCTTGCTGGGAATTGCGTACCTTATCGGGTATTTCATCACGCGCGACTATTACCACGGCTGGTACGGCGTGCTGTGTTCATTTTTCGACGTTTCCGTATTCCCGCAGATGCGCTGGGATTGGGCGCTGCTGTGGCAGATCGGCAAGCTGCTGTTGCAGCTCGCCATGCTGGGTGCGGTCGGGGTTGCGGTGTATCATATCGTGCGGCCGTGCATGGCGAAAGGCTTTGAGATGATGTACTTTTCGCAGGCGGGCGGGTATATGGAGAATCAGCACTCGGTCTGCATGACGGGCGCCCCGGGCGCGGGGAAGACGTCGCTGGGCGGGGACATGGCGGTGAACGTGGCGCGGCGGCGCTGGCTCGATTTGCAATACGACTACCACACGCAAAAGCGGCAGGTTATGAATTGGATCCGTTTCGGCATGACGGAGGAGCTGGAAAAGTTTCGCTCGCTGAAAGACGCGTACCTGTTTTTCAAGCAGCGGGAGCGCTGGTATGTTCCCTGCCTTGCTACGACGTTCGGGATGCGCGTGGACGGGCGGTATACCTACAAGGCAAACAACAAGTTTTTCACGCAGATGCAGCGCATTCCCGAATACTGCGTGATCTTCGACGACGAGGCGGGCAGCTCGAAGGGCGCGAACACTTCCTCCACGGTCGAGGACAACGTCGCAGACTTCTACCGCTATGTGCGGCACTACGGCGATTTCAACCTCATCATGACGGAGCAGGGGGACGACGGTACGGGAAAGTATATCCGCAAATGCTTGGATAACACGATCTACTGCAAAGGGCAGAAATGGATCCTGAAACCCGGGCTGCTGGTGCGGTGGTTCAATAAGATGAAATACAAGCTGATCCGCTCAGAGGAAACAGGGCGCTACCGCCCGCGGCGCAACGCGTTCGTGTACTACTTCGGGAAGATCGTCCGCACGATAGGGTATCGGCAGATCACCTATAAGAATCTCGGGAACATCGAACACGAGGACGGGGAAATGAAAGGCACGGGCGGAAAAATGTATCTGCCGTCGCGGCTCATTTACGACTACGACGACAGGGCGTACCGGTTCACCTATAAGGCAAAAGATTTGCCGCTGGAATTGGAGGGCTGGGAGCGCTTGACGCTGCTTCCCGAGGACGATTCGCGCAATGTTTCTGTGGTGCGGGAAATGCCCAAACGGGGCGAAAATAAAAAAGCCGTTTAGGCGGTTTCAGACAGAATAAAAAAGGGAAAACAAGGAAATTTCCGAGGCAAAAAAGCCGATTCTGTAAGAGAACGGCGGCAAAAACGGAGGGGCAGACGATGAGCGAATATATAGCGCAAATACGGGAGAGAACGGAGGCAAAGGAGCTGCGGCTGGCGGGCGATTTGGCGATGACGCGGTCGCAATGGGTGCTGCGCGGCGGGATCTACCGCGGCACGATCAGCGAGGCGGCGCAGGCGGGGTATTACACGATCCGCGCCTGCGAGAACATGGGGAAGCCCGTATCGGAGGAGGAGCGGAGAGCGGCAAAGTCCTTTGCCATGTTCAAGAGCTGCTACGCGCACAATTGCATCAAGGTCGGGGACAAAAAGGTGCGGCCCTGCCTGCCCGTGTTTTACCGAGAAAAATAAAAAATTCCATTCGAGTGGAAAAACAGGAGGATAGCATGAGGACAATATCATTTAAGCAAGTAGAAAGCGCGCTTTTCAATCTCGATAGCATGAGGACAAAGCTTCTGAACGAGCGGGACGATAATGAAAACGAAGCCGATGAGATACAAGCAAGAGTGGATGAGGTTGAGAAACTGATCAGCAGATTGAGAAGCGGGAGAATAACACGCAAGGATTGGAGCAGAATACAGGCACTTGTCGCTGAAAGGCAGATGCAACGGTATACAGCTTGCCTTAATAGTGGAGTGGACGAATGCACCGCCGCAGGGGCATTTGAGGATTAAAATAAAAAATTCCATTCGAGTGGAAAATCGAGAGGATAGCAAAGTGGAGAAATTACAATGAGAAAGAGTTTATACAGAGCAAAGCGCATCGATAACGGCGAGTGGATATACGGCGATTTGCTGACGCCGACCGATATAATGGCCGTTTGGGAAATCAGCGAAAATACGGGAATGGGCGACCGACACGAAGTTGATCCCGATACCATAGGACAATATACGGGCAGGGCGGATAAAAACGGAAAAATGATATTCGAGGGTGATTATTTGGGCGAACATTGCAGCAACGACTGCGGAACATGGTTAAGCAAATACGGCGTGGTTACATGGTGGGAAAGCGATGCCCGCTATGTATTGACGGATAAAGAAGGAATAGCGAATGATTTAACATATGAGGAAGCGGGGGCGGCGCTGCATTGGGACGATTTAAAGGTTATCGGAAATATCCACGACAGTCCCGATTTGATTGATGAATAGGCATAGAAACGAAACATTATACCACAAAACGGGCGGCAACATACGGCAAGAATTTTACCGTATGACAGCATAGCGGCAAAGGAGGTCAAAAAAATGCCGAAAAATAAGCGGACAGATCTCACGGAAGAAGAGAACGAGCAGGAACGGCAGACCCCGCAAAAGGGAACGTACATCGAGCTGAAAGACCCGTACGAAACGTACAGGCGGCCGTACGGGCTGTTGGCAAAGGCGGGCATATCGACGGCGGGGATGCGCCCGCGGGATGCGTGGGACGCGGTCAACGAGCTGCGGCGTGCGGAGGCAGCCGCGCAGCGGCAGGAAAAGGAGGCGAAAAAGCGGCCGAAGCAGGCAAAAATCAAGCCCGCCCGCGCCGTGAATACGCCGAAGGCAAAGGAGCCGCAAAAGGCTTTGCCCGCGCCTGTGCAACGGCTCGCGCTGCCGCTGCCGAAGAATAAGCAGAAAGCGGCCGTGCCCGAGCTTTCCGAGCGGGATCGGGAGATGGCGAACAACAACAGCATGTTTAACCGCGGGGATAACACGGTATACAGCTATAAGCAGTATGCGGAGGAAATCAACGGCTGGGACATCAGCTTAAAGCAAAAGGAAAAACTGATCGCGCAGCTGAAAAAGAAGTTCGACGAGCGCCTGTCCATCGACGCGCGGTATGTGCCGTGGACGGTGTCGGGGCCTGCGGGGTACAATTCAAAGAAGATGGGCGGGCTTGCGGATCGTGCCATGCGCACGAGCGCCGAGATCTCCGATTGGTTCGATAAGGTCAAAGAAAACGTAAAACGCAGCACCAAAAAGACGGACGACCGTGGAGAGAATGCGCGAAGGAAAGAAGCATGGTTCCATAGGGCATTGCAATCGGGCTGGTACAATCGGGACGGCAAGCCGAGTCCCACGCTTGTGGCAAGCGGACTTGCCGATATAGCGCCGTATGACCCGAAACGGTTTGCCGATTTGTACGAGAAGTACGACAAGCAGCTGCATTTCCGCAAGAACACGAACGCTGCAAAGCTGTATGAGATGGTTAAAAAGGGCGAATATACGGGGCTGAAAGAGCCGAAAAAGCTATACGAAAGCGACAGCTACAACGTGTATCAGAAAAACATAAAGGCGGGCGAGCGGGTATTTCTCAATTTCCCCGTACAGCCGAAGCCGCAGATGATCTGGGCGCTGAAAAAGCGCGGCTGGCATTGGAATGATTTGGAAAATGCGTGGAGCGTCCCCGTGGATAAGTATGACGAGAAATTCGTCAAGGGAATCGAGGAGAACTACGAAAAATACCTATGAAGCTGCGAAGCCGATTTTGCGGTGCAGTCCATAGAGATGAACGACCAAGTAGTAAAACAATGCAGGGATAACAAAATATTCCGACGGGAACGCCCCGAGGCGGCAAAGAAAAAACCTGCGACGTCATCGACATATACGGTATGGGACAGCAAGCGGGGAAAGACGTTTGCAACGGTCGGAGAAGCGAGCGCGTATGCCGAAGAACACCGCAAAAAGACGGGCGAGATCCTCACGATCACGCAGACGAAGCGGAAGGCGACGCACGAATACGGCAAACGGGGAAAGAGATAACCCGCGGGCGCCGCGGGCGGCGTCAATCAATCGCTTAATAGCCATTTCCGCAGGGGAAACGGTGCGAGCGGATAGATAGCCGACCGAATAAAAAAATGCGCGCGTGCGCGCGTTTTTGGTCGGTTATATAGCCGCCGCACCGCCTGCGGAAATAGCGGAGCGAGTGCAACAGCAACGCTGTCAACAATGTGTGCGACCGTATTATAAAATAATACGACCGCATAACTTTCAAAAATTTGCGCTTGTCGCAAATTTTTGAACGGGCGATTTCCGCCCGGAACCTGCAAAAATTTTCGGAAAAATTTTTGAGAGTACAAAAAGGAGGCAAAAAGGGCATGAGAGCGATCCGAATGGAAGCCATCGAAAAATTGCACGTCGCAGAGATCAACGTACTTGTCATGCTCGCGGATCGCCTCGGAACGGAAGAAAAACGGCTCGATTACAAGGAGCTGGCGGAGGAGTTAGGCCTTTCGCGGAATACCGTCAAATACAACGTTGAAAAGCTGGTCGAAGCGGGCCTCGTCATAAAGAGGGGAGGCAAGCTGTCGGTCGCAGAGGATATATTTTCGGAGGCGGTCGGATCGGGGTGATCCGATACCGTGCCTATTGTATGCCTACAACGTTATAGTATGCGGTTTTCGTCCTTGCCTTTGCGGTTCCGCTAAAAAAACCGTGGTCTTGTCTGCCGTTCGAGCAAGGTGAAAAACGACGTTGACGACCCTGCACTGAAAGGCGAGTGCAGCCAAGCACATCAAACGGGTTTGTGCTATTCCCGGCATTAAAAATAGCAGGAGGGCGCTGTGTTGCCGTGGCAGAGGCAGCACAACGCCGCCCGGGCAATCGGAAATCAGGGGGAGCGGGGTTTTCGCTGGGCGGCGTCGAAAATTTTTTTTGATTCCCTTGCAGAGGGAGCCTCGCGCCCGAAGGGCGCGGGAAAAAAGGCATGAAATGCCATACAGGCGCAGCCTGTCTATCCCTCTTCGCGCGGCATGGGCAACCGATAAGGTCGGAAGCAATAGAAAGGCTGATAAAGTGGACGGTAAATGAGCCGGCTCGACGGGGCGAGCCTGGTCGAAACAGTTACATCGGCCGTCAATGGAATAGTGCGCCCTTTTTCCACTCGGGTGGAAAATTTCAAAATTTCGGGAATGAAAAACCCACCACATGGCAGCGGCGGGAAGTTGTCAAAAAAAAAGTCAAAAAAAGTTGCAATGATTTGGCTACAATATATTGTGTGATTTGATTATTATTTTATAGAAAATATACTATATACAGATTGCTTAATATATGGCATTCAAGAGGTGGACGGTTCGAGTCCGTTTATCTCCACCAAGTCAAAATAATCCGAACCTTTTGGCAACAACCGATTGGTTCGGATTTGTCGTTTATCTGAAACAATAAAAAATGAGGGGCTTGCGGAAATTTCCGCAAGCCCCTCATGCCGTTATTCAAGGTTTGTGATCTTCGGCGCAACCTGTCTGATTATATAAAAAACATATACTCAATCCGCTTTATGTTTTGCGCGGATTTCCGTAAACCGTCAGAGCGGTCATCCCGTGAAATTCAATGGGACGTTTCCTTATTCTTTATTATTTAATTGTTTTTGCGTGCGCGTTGAGCCTGCCATTCTTCAAACTCTCGCATACCTTCTTCGCTGTTGAAAAAGTCCATGATCGCGGGAATAAACGCGCGAGCCAGCGAATCGATCTCGTATTGCGGTATTCCAGTGGTGTTTTTCCTTCTCGCCATTCCCCGTTGTTATGTAATTTGCTCGATAGCTTTTCTCCCTGTATTCGGTTATTCAGTTTTACTTTCCGCCGCGGTCGTTGCCGTTTGACTTGAACGACGGGACGAAGTTCTTTTCACGCGATTTGTTTAAGAGAGCGTCGAACTCGTCGGGATAGGCGGCGAGCATATCGCTTACCATCCCGAACGCTTGCTCTTTGCCTTTGGCACGGCGTTCTGCTTTCTGCAACTGTTCGAAAAGGTCAGAGGCGTCCCTATTCTTGATATTGAGCGATTGCCGCAGGGCGGCGTTCTCCGTGCGGAGTAGAGCAATCTCTTCCTCGGCTTACCGTTTTCGCTTCGGCGTGGGCTTGCTGCGCTCCGCCTCGATACCCTGCACGATGCCGTCCAGATATTCCTGCGCCTGCTGCTTTGTTTTCTCCGCCGTCTGTTCCGCACTTGCCACAATGCCGTCCGCATGAATTTGCGCAATTTTCACTTTGCGCTCTGCGTTATGGTCGGCTTCGGCAATGATGTCGCTTGCTTGCCCGCGTGCCTGCTCGACGATCTTCTTCGCCTTATACTCCGCCGTATCAAGATGTTTTGCCTGACTTCCTTCCTTGCCGCGCTGTAAGTTCCATTTCGCGCCGACTTCTCGGTGCAAATCGGTCTGCAATGCGGTAAGTGCCTTTCTGTCAAACAGATTCTTCGCACACAGCCTGCCGCCCGCGATCGGGATCAAATTCAGGTGCAAGTGCGGCGTAGTTTCGTCCGTGTGGACGACCGCCGAGATAATATTGCCTTCGCCGTAACGCTCTGCGAAGAAGCGGGTGCATTCGACAAAGAACTTCTCTTGTTCTTGCGGCGATAGCCCGCCAAAGAATTTCCTGTCCGAGCCCACGACGAAGGAACACATTAGAACGGCATCCTTGCGCACTTTGGTTGGAAGGTCAAGAGCTTCGATCTTATCGTTGATGAACTGCGTGTAACTGCGCTGCCGCTTGATAATGTGATAGTTTCCGCTCGTGCGTCTGCAATCGATCTGCGGATTGCTCGCCCGATAGGTTTCGTCGCGTTCGTTCTCTTGTTCGACTGGCGCAATGTCCGTCTTGTGATACTTTTTCATGTGACAAACTAAATAGCTTATAGATTTATTTTTTCTGTTAAAAAGCCTCGCAGAGCCCACATACTTTGCTTGCAAAGTATAGTGGGCTATACTTCTTCGTCGAACTCAAAAGCTCAACCGTGTTTTGCTTTCCGTTTTGCGGTGTTACTCTTTCTTTCTACGGCGGTCTGATTGTTATTTGATTGCTCATAGCTTTCCTCCCAAATTGTATTTTTCTATCCTTATCCCACACCGAAAAGGTATGGGTGCGATAGCTAAAAAAGGACGCAAAAAAGCCGCTGACTGCTCTTTCCTCGTCACCGACTTTGACCTTGTTTAGCGGGTTCTCTCTGCTCTATGGTGGTCAACCATTCTGTTAAGTTGTAAGGATGTTTCCGTCGCTGAGGGCCGCACTTTCCGAAAAAAGCGTACACTTATAAAAGCCCATCGCGGCGCGTTCTAAAACTTACAATGACAGCGGCGTACTTTCAAAAATGCGTACAACTAAAAAAGCCTGTCATCGCTCGTCTTTTCAAACGGCTCGGGTGCGGCACATGGTGCGCCGAAACATCGCGGAGAACTTGTTCCGCAAACGCGGAACGTATCCCTTCCGCGCCACTCTCCTCATTACAAGGAGACATCTTCATGCCAACTCTGCGGCATAACAAAAGAATACGGGCAGCATTCTCCCCGTACTTTTGCATTATATCATATAAACGCGTCATTGTCAAGAGAAATAAGAACATATGTTTGTATAATATACATGAAATGCCGTGTATCCTCTTGACAGAATGGCAAG
>CAJFFD010000013.1:0-13811 GCA_904373255.1 uncultured Clostridia bacterium
GTACGCCATGCACACGATGAGCGACGGCCGCGGCAGGCTCAACGGCGAAAACAACCTGCGCTCCGCGCTCGCCGAGGCGGCGTTCCTCACGGGGTGCGAGCGCAACAGCGACGTTGTGAAGATGACATGCTACGCGCCTCTTTTCGCTTCCACCGCCAACTACAAGTGGACGCCCGACCTCATCTGGTTCAACCCGCGCGACATCATGCTCACGCCCAACTATTTTGTGCAGCAGATGTTCGCGGCGAATACGGGCAAATTTGTCCTGAACGGCGTGGAAAAGCGGGACGATTCCAACGCGGGCGGTCTGCTCGTCGGCGCGCATGCGACGGCGGTCGCCGTGCGCGAAGTGCGTGTGCGCGACTTAAAGAGCGGCGAACTTCTGTACCGCCACAATTTCGCGGACGGCATGGGGGATTGGAAGCTGTACCCCCGCTGCATCGGCGGCGAAATCAAGGATGGCGAGCTGTTCATCGAGCAGGCGGACGCCTTCAACGGCTACTATCTGGACGGCGAATTTGAAAACTGCGAGATGGAAGTGGATTTCCGCCGCGTCGGCGGCGCGCAGAGCTTTATCGCGGGCATGGGCGTCAAGGACGTGGAAGACCGCGGCACGATGGACTGCAACGGCTTCTCCGTCAGCTGCCAGTACGGCAAGAATCACAAGGGGTACGACGTTTCCTTCGACAAGCGCGTCGATTTCATGCGCACCGTCTGCGAGATGATGGGCAAGGATAAGTTTCTCGGCTATTCGCCCGAGGGCAACACCCTGCGGCTCACCTATACCCGCAATAAACTGACCGCGCGCTTCTATAAGGACGGCATCTGGCATTTCCTCTTTGAAAAGAACGTCTGGCGGGTCAACGAGCGGGTATTCCAGTCGGCGACAATCGACGGCGACAAGATCTATTTCAAGGTCGTCAACGTCACCGGCAAGGCGCAGAAGATGAAGGCGAAGCTGAAAAACTTCGGCCGAAAAAAGAAGGCGCGCGCCGTTATCCTGGCGGACGACGACGAAAACGTCATCAACGAGATTGGTACGAATTACGGGGTAAAGTACAACATCGTTCCCCGCGAGGAGAGCGTTTCGATCGAAGATGACGAGCTCGAATACAAGCTCCCCAAAAACAGCGCAGTGATTTTTGTAATCGAATAAAGGAATAAGAAAGGGCGCGCCGCGGAAATTTCCGCGGCGCGCAAATTTTTTATACTATTGAAAATAATTGCTCTCAATCGACGCGGGCGATTGCGGTGCGCCCGTTTTCGCTTTTGCAAGCAAGGGAAATCTTCGCGCACCTTCAGCTCAAAAGAAAATTTGTGAACCGCTCACCCGATTTTGCGTACAAACGGTTTATAGTCGAGTATCTTTTCGATTTCGTCGAGCACGTCGGGCGGCAGGCGCAGCCCGCTTGCGGCGATGTTTTCCAGCTGTTCGGGTTTGCTCGCGCCCGTGATGACGGAGGAGATCTGCGGCAGGCGCAGTATCCATGCGAGCGAGAGCACAGACAGGGGAACGCCCAGTCCGTCCGCAATGGCGGCGAGCTTATCCACCTTGTCGAGGTTTTCGTCCGTCAGAAGCGCGTTGATCTGTTTATCCGCCTGGTGCGTCGCGCGCGAGCCTGCGGGCAGAGGCTGACCCTTGCGGTATTTCCCCGTCAGAAGCCCCTGCGCGAGAGGGGAGAAGGGCACGATGCCGATCCCGTTTTCCGTGCAGATCTGCACGATCTCGTCCTCGATGTAGCGGTCGACCATGTTGTACTGCGGCTGAATGACGCTGATGGGTCGCAGGTGCATCTCCTTGATGCAGGCGATGGCTTTGGTCAGCTGCACGGGCGACCACTCGCTCACGCCGTAGTAGAGGATCTTACCGCGCTCCACCATGTCGGAGAGGGTCTGCATCGTCTCCTCGATGGGCGTGGTCGGGTCGAAGCGGTGGCAAAAGTACAGGTCGAGGTAGTCCAGCTTCATATTTTTCAGCGTGTTGTCCAGCTGTTCGACGATGTGCTTGCGCGAAAGCCCCCAATCGTTCGCGCCCCGCCCGGTAGGGAAGAAAACCTTCGAAGATACGACATAGGAACTCCGTTTATAATCGCGCAGTGCCCCGCCGAGGAATTTTTCCGCCTCACCGCCGCTGTACGCGTCAGCGCAGTCGAAAAAATTCACGCCCGCGTCGTAAGCGGCGCGGATGCTTTGGCGCGCGGTTTCCGCCGCGCCGAGCCCGTTGAGGTCGGTCATCCAGCTCCCGATGGAGATTTCGCTGAGTTTTAAGCCCCATTTTCCCATATTTCTGTATTGCATAGTACTTCTTATCACCTCGTTTTGTGTGCCGAAACCGACACGCAGTTTTTGTATAACAATTATAATACGAAACCCTTGCCGTGTCAATAAAAGAGGAAAAATTTCAGCAAGAAGCGGAGCGTTTAACGTTTTCTTGCCTTTTTCTTCGGATTGTGCTATAATAAAAAGGAATCGCGGTGCAATGTGCCGCAGGGGAGAAGTGCATGGCAGAAAATTTTATCGACCGCATGGAAGACCAGATATTCAGCGCACAGTTGGCGCGCCTTGCCCGCATTACGGGCAGAACGCCGCACGCCGAATTTATCAAGGAGATGTACGACAGGGTCAAGGAACGCTACCTCGAAGAACTGAAGCGCCGAAAAATTCGTCTTCGTGCGCTCGATGCGGCGCGGTTAGACGAGATCGTCAGCTATCTGTATTATTATCATCTTTTCCATACGTCGCACCTCCCCGCGGAGATCGTTGCCCGGCTGGAACAGGATGCGCGTTATCGCGACAGGTTGGTGCAGGAGGTGGCAGTTTATATTGTCATCAACGAGCATCTGAACGTGGAAAAGCGTTCCAACACGTCCGCCTATTCGCCTGAAATTGCAGCCTACAATATGGCGTGCAGTTATTCGCTGTTCGTTTTGGGTTCCTTTAAGGGGGCAGACCGCCGTATGAACGGCATCAACAACCTGTTCAAGAAATCGATGATCACGATAAAAAGCGTCATCAGCCTGCTCGCAACGGGCAACAGCTGCGACGCAGTGATCTTGTGGCGCCATCTGCACGAACTCGAATGCGTGCTCATCGTGCTCAACACCCGCAGCGACGATCTGTTCTTCCAATACGTCAAGCATATGGAATATTTCGACATGGAGAACAGTCCGAACGCCGAGGCGCTCGCGCAAAGGCTTTCGGAAGAGTGTAAGGCATTCGGTGTAAAGGAGCGCAACGCTTTCATCAATTACGGCTGGATGGCGCATATTCCCGAGTTTCGCGAAGGGATTGGCAAGGAATACCGCCTCAACTTCAAGGAAGGTCTGCAAAAATTTGCGGGGCAGAGCGCGCGGCACGCGGCGTATTCCTCGGCGAGCAAAATTTTGCATCCTTCCGCGTGGGTGGTCACGATTCGCGACGATAAGTTCTATAAATTCACCGTATTCGAATTGTACCGCTCCCTATTGAACATCGTCGCTCAAATTAAAATTTATGTCGCCCGCTACCGCGAAATGTCTGTAAAACCGGGGGAATGCGATGTGTACCTGCGTTCGATTGACGGGTATCTGGCGATGATCGCGCGCAATAATAAAATTATTGCCGACAAATACGCCGGAAAATAGGGTATAAAAATGTCCGCCTGCGCATATATGCTATCATGGCGTATTATCAGACGGAATACCGCTATCGTCGGTATAAAAAACATTCGAGGCGGAAAAAGTGGATTATTCTCGCCGTCGTCCTCGCCGCAATCGTCGGCATTTTTCTCTTTTTCCATAAAAATGTGGCAGGGATGCTGTACTCTTTGAGCGAAGCGACGGTGCGAGTTGCAGCGACGGAATCCGTCAACGATGCCGTGTCGCAGACGCTCACCTGGAACAATATCGATTACAGCAAGCTCGTAACGGTCACGCGGGGCGAGGATGACCGCGTGTTAAGCCTGGAGGCGAACGCGCAGAGCGTAAATCTCCTTGCCCGACAGACGGTCACTCTTTCGATGGCGAACTTGTCCGCGGCATGCGAAGAGGGGGTCAAAGTGCCCATCGGCGTTTTCACGGGCATCGAGTTTTTGGCGGGCTTCGGACCGGACGTCACTTTTAAAATTATTCCCGTCGGCAGCGTATCCTGCGATTTCCGCTCCTCATTCGTTTCTGCGGGTCTGAACCAGACCCTGCACTCCATCTATATGGATGTGACGGCGACGGTCAGCGTCGTCATGCCGTCGCGTACGCAGGAGATTTCCGTACCGACGCAGGTGCTCATCTGTGAGAGCGTTGTCGTGGGTGAAATTCCCGACGCATATTTAAATGGTGATATTTTCGGGTAAAAATTTTTTGTGCGCGGCGGCAAAATCGTTGACTTTCCGCGCAGTTTCGATTATGATATTTACAATATAAGGCGACGACGAAGACAGACGGGCAAAAAAATCCCGCTCCAAGAGAGGAAGGCTCACCGGCTGCAAGGCTTTCCGAGGGGAAGGCACCGTTATTCACTTCATCAGCTTCCGCGGCGAAACGAAAGGGAGTAGCTGCGGGCGTAATTCCGCGCGTTAAGCGGGCAACGAGGCGGCGCTCATTTTATACGGCGGCCGCGAACATAGGTGGTACAGCGCACAAACGCGCCCTGTGAGGACGATTTTTTTTCGCCCTCGCTTTTTTTATTTTCCGAAAAATTTTTATAGGTGGAAACGGATATGCAAGAGAAATTGGAGGCGATCCGCCGCGAAATCGAAGCGGGGATCGGGCATGCGAACAGCCGCAAGGAACTGTTCGAGCTGAAAATGAAGTATCTCGGCAAGACGGGCGAGATCACCGCCCTCTTGAAGGGCATGCGCGACATTCCCGCCGAGGAGCGCCCCGCCATGGGCAAGCTCGTCAACGACGTGCGCTCGTGGGCGGAGGAACTGTTCGCCGCGCGCGAGGAGGAGCTCAAAGCCAAGGAGCTCTCCGAAAAGTACGCGAGCGAAAAGATCGACGTCACCATGCCCGCGCGCTTTGTCGGCGCGGGGTCGGTACACCCCGTAACGCTCGTGCGCCGCGAACTCATCGACATCTTCGCGGGCATGGGCTTCGACGTGTTCGAAGGCCCCGAAATCGAAAAGGACTATTATAACTTCCAGGCGCTCAACATCCCCGCCGATCACCCCGCGCGCGACATGCAGGATACCTTTTTCATTACGGGCGAATACTTACTCCGCTCGCAGACATCCTCGGGGCAGATTCGCGTCATGGAGAACAAAAAGCCGCCCATCAAGGTTTTGAGCCCGGGCAGGGTGTACCGCTCCGACTCGGACGCGACCCATTCGCCCATGTTCCACCAGATGGAGGGGTTGGTCGTCGACAAGGGGATCACCCTCAACGACTTGAAGGGATTGCTCGACGAGTTCGCGCGCCGCATGTTCAATTCCGAAACGAAGACGCGCCTGCGCCCGTCCTATTTCCCGTTCACCGAACCGAGCGTGGAGGTCGACCTCTCGTGCAGCAACTGCGGGGGCAAGGGCTGCCGCATCTGCAAGGGAACGGGCTGGATCGAGGTGCTCGGCGCGGGCATGGTCAACCGCCGCGTCCTCGAAAACTGCGGCGTCGACCCCGACGTGTACACGGGATTTGCGTTCGGCATGGGTTTGGAGCGCATCGCGATGATTAAATACGGCATTAACGACATTCGCCTGATGTTCGAGGGAGACGTCCGCTTCCTCAAACAGTTCAAGGATTAAGGAGGGCAGGGCAATGAAAGCGCCTTTGAGTTGGCTGAAAGACTATGTAGATATCGATGTGAGTGCACAGGAATTGAAGGACAAGCTGTTCTCCTGCGGCTTTGAAGTGGAGGAGCTCGTCTACGTCGGGCAGGAGATCGACCGCTGCGTCGTCGGAAAAATCACATCCATCGAAAAGCACCCCGACGCGGATAAGCTGAAAATCTGCAAGCTCGACTGCGGAAGCTGGGGCAGTGACATTCAGATCGTCACGGGCGCAGACAACGTGCGCGCGGGCGACGTCGTGCCTGTCGCTTTGGAAAATTCCTCCCTGCACGGCGGCATCAAAATCAAGAAGGGGAAGCTGCGCGGCGTCGAGTCGTACGGCATGCTCTGCTCGGGCGAGGAGCTCGGCATCACCGACGACTGGTACGAGGGCGCCGAGGTGAACGGCATCTTGCAGCTGGATAAGACCACCCCGCTCGGCACCGACATCAAGGAAGTGGTGGGACTGGACGATTACATCTTCGACATCGCCGTCACCTCCAACCGCCCCGACTGCCAGAGCATCTACGGCATTGCGCGCGAGGTCGCGGCGGTGCTCAGAAAGCCGCTCCGCCCCGTCGATTTGTCCTATAAGGAGGACAATTTCAGCACCACCGAACGGGTCAACGTAACGGTGGAAGCGCCCGATCTGTGCCCCCGCTATATCGCGCACTACGTCCGCGATCTGAAAATCGAAAAGTCGCCGCAGTGGATGCGCCGCAGGCTCGCCCTTTCGGGCATCCGCGGCATCAACAACGTGGTGGACATCACCAACTTCGTCCTTCTGGAGCTCGGCCAACCCATGCACGCGTTCGACCTGGCGCGCGTCGCGCTCAACCGCATCAACGTGCGCAGGGCAGAGGACGGGGAAAAGATCACCACCCTCGACGAAAAGGAGTTCACTCTCTCGCCCGAAAACCTCGTCATCGCCGACGGCAGCAAGCCCGTGGCGCTCGCGGGCGTGATGGGCGGCCTCAACAGCGGCATCACCGAAGAGACGGGCGAAGTGCTCTTTGAGAGCGCCAAATTCGAGCGCGCGAATATCCGCCACACCTCCCGCGGTCTGGGGCAGAAGAGCGATTCGTCCGCCCGCTTCGAAAAGGGCGTCGACGCCTACACGACGGGCATCGCCATCAGCCGCGCCCTGCACCTCATCGAGCAGCTCCAATGCGGCAAAATCGCGCGCGACCGCTGGGATATCTGTGCCGCGAAGGTGGAGCCGACGGTCGTCAAAACATCCGTTTCGCAGATCAACGCGCTCCTCGGCATCGAGGTGCCGAAGGCGGAGATCAAGGACATTCTGACGCGGCTGAACTTCAATGTCGCGGCGAAGGGCGATTTGCTCACCGTCACCGCGCCCGCCTACCGCGAGGACATCGAGGGGTATCCCGATATCGCCGAGGAGGTCATCCGTGAATACGGCTACGACCACATCGAAGGTACCTTCCTGAAAAACGCACAGGCGACGCAGGGCGGGCTTTCGGCGGCGCAGAAGGCGGAGGAGCGCGCCAAGCGCGCCCTGCGCATGCAGAACTATTCGGAGATCATCACCTATTCCTTCATCTCGCCCAAGGATTACGAGCTTCTGCGCATCGGCGACGAGGCGAAAAAGGCGATTAAAATCAAAAACCCCATCGGCGAGGATATGAGTATCATGCGCACCACGCTTGCGCCGTCCATGTTGGATACGCTTGTGCGCAACATCCGCCGCGGAAACAAGGCGGCGCGCCTGTACGAGCTGGCGAACGTATTCATCGCAAAATCGCTCCCGCTCGCCGAACTGCCCGAGGAGCGCAAGACGATCGGTTTGGGAGCCTATGGCGAAGGGGAGGACTTCTTCTCCTTTAAGGGCGCGTTCGAGGCGTTGGCGCTCGATTTGGGGGTGCGATTCGATTATGCGCCGACCATCGAAATACCTTTCCTGCACCCGGGCAAGAGCGCGAAGGTGCTTTTGGGCGGCGAGGAGGTCGGTTATTTGGGCGAACTCGCGCCCGACATCGCGGAGGGACTCGCGATTGAAGTTCCCGTATTCCTCGGCGAACTCAATTATGCGGCGCTGGCGGAAAAGCTGAATACGGCTATCCATTACGCGCCCCTGCCCAAATTCCCCGAGGTAGAGCGCGACCTCGCCCTCGTCGCGAACGAGGAGATGACCTGCGCGGAAGTGGAAAGGGTCATCGCGGAGAGCTGCAAGTTCGTCACCAGCGTGCGCCTGTTCGACGTATACCGCGGCGCACAGGTCGGCGAGGGCAAAAAGAGCATGGCGTTCTCCCTCACCTTCACCCCGCACGAAAAGGCGATTGCCCCCGAGGATGCGGACGGATACGTTAAACGCATCTTAAAGGCGCTGCACGAAAAGCTGGGTCTGGAACTGCGGTAAAATTTAAAATGATATTCTTTCTGCCGCAGCAAAATTGCGGCGCGGAAAGTTGAATGCGGTCATGAAAAGGAGCGGGAGCCGAAGAATCTTCGGCTCCCGCATATGTCATTGCGGAGATATTTATACATATCGCTCCTTTGCTTTATCGGAAAAGAAGCGGCGATAGAGGATCGTTAAAACGATTTCGGCTCCGAACAGCACGGAAATGATCGCGCCGACCGTCGAATAGAAGTCGATGCCGTATAGCAGCGGCGACAGGGATGCCGCGCAGGCGAAGACGGAGATGAGCAGGTGCGGCAGCGCGGCTCTGTCCGTCGTCAACAGAGCGAACCCGCACAACAACAGTACACAGGTCAGAAAGGCGGTGAGCGGCGGCCCGAAGTTTGCATATCCGAGGTTGAGAGGGTCGAAATAGGAGGTCAGATACTGTATTCTTTCAATGGTGCCATCCTCTGCCGGTTCGCCGAAAATCAGCACCGCGCCATAGGGGAGTATCTCCAGGATCAGTGCGGCGAGCGGCGGCAGCAGCAAAATTATTTTCCAGATTTTCTGTTTCATGCTCCTTTCTCCCGGGGAAGTTTGGAATGCCTATATTATCGCACAGGCGGGAATGCCTGTCAATCTTTTTTTGAAAAATTGCGTGCCAAGTGAGAATGTTGGATGGAATTGCGCAAATCCCTTTTCAAATGAGCGGAAAAATGGTACAATAATAGGGAAATATTCTGCCGCCGCACCGCCTGTTGACCGGCGAAGGAGCGGCGGAAGCGGTGTGCGGAATGTTCGCCGCAGATAAGGACGAAAAAGTATGCCGGAAATTCTTGCTCCCGCAGGGGATACGGCGGCGTTTAATGCCGCGCTCGATTCGGGTGCGGATGCGATCTATCTCGGGCTGAAAAGTTTTTCTGCCCGCCGCTCCGCCGCGAATTTCTCCGCCGAGGAACTGCAAAACTGCATCGCGCGCGCCCACGTTTTGGGTGCAAAGGTGTATGTCGCCCTCAATACCCTCGTCAAAGACGGGGAAACGGAGGGCTTCTTTGCGAGCGCGCTCGATGCCTGGAATGCCGGGGCGGACGCGCTCATCATTCAAGACGTTTTTCTGGGAAAACTGTTAAAGCGGACGTGTCCCGAAATGGTTCTTCACCTCTCCACGCAGGCGGGGGTATGCAACGTGTACGGGGCGCGCCTTGCAAAGCGGTACGGCTTTTCGCGCGTCATTTTGGCGAGGGAAACGCCGCTTGCAGACATCAAAAAGATCGCCGCCGAAATCGAAACGGAGGTTTTTGTGCAGGGCGCGCTTTGCACCTGCTTTTCGGGGCAGTGCTATCTGTCCTCGTTTGCGGGCGGCAACAGCGGCAACCGCGGACTGTGCAAACAGCCCTGCCGAAAAAAATATTCTATCGACCGCAAGGGGAGAGAGGGGTATTCCTACGCGCTCTCCCTCTCCGATTTGTGCGTGGGCAGGGACATTTTTCGGCTCATCGATGCGGGCGTCGTTTCCTTCAAAATTGAGGGTAGGATGCGCTCTGCGGCGTACGTCGGCGCGGCGGTAAAATATTATAAAGATATCCTCGGCGGCGCCGATGAACGCGCGCTGGCGGGGGATTTTTCCGATTTAAAGCGCGCATACAACCGCGGCGACTACACGCGCGGCTACACCTTCGGGCAGGATAAAAACCTGCTTTCTCCCTTTGTACAGGGACACAAAGGGGAACTCGTTGGTCGCGTTTCTGCACGGCAAAAAAATGCAAAATTTACATTTATCGAATCCGCGTATGCCCCTTCCGACGGGGACGGGTTTAAAGTGATTCGCGGGGAAAAAGAGGAACTCGGCGGCGGAGAATATCGCGCTGGGTTTCCAAAGGAAAAGGGCGGATTTTATCTTCCGAAAAACCCTGCGTTCCGCGCGGGCGACGGCGTATATCTGACGACGGATGTCTCCCTCGCCGCGCGCATTGCGGAAAGAAAGCGGTTATTGCCCGTAACCGTCGGCGCTCATATCGCGGTGGGGGAAGTGCCGATTGTTCGCATTTCGGATGCGTTCGAATCCATTGAATGTACCGCGCAATTCCGCGCGGAAGCGGCCAAAACCCGCGCCCTTTCGCGGCAGGATATAATCGATTGTTTTTCCAAAACGGACGAGTATCCCTTCGCCGTTTCCTTTGCGGACATCGAAATCGAAGGGGACTGCTTCATTGTAAAATCGGCGCTCAACGCCTTTCGTCGAGAGGCGTATGCCGCCCTGTTTACCCGCCTCGCTGCGCCCCGTGCGTCTCTCGCTTCTCGAGCCGGCGCCGCCGTTGCGCCGCTCTTAAAATTGCCCGATAACGAGGTTAAAACGGCCGTGATCGACCGCGATTTTTCTTCCGACATATATCGCGGCGCTCCCTTGACGGATGCGATATTCAAGCCGCATAATTATAATGATGAGCAAGCAATTCGCCGATTTATCGATATTGCGCAGTACTATGCGTGGCACAAATGGTTGTATTTGCCCGCGTTCATGGTCGGCTCGGATATAGAGGCGATCGAAAAATACGCCGACCTCTTCGACGGCGTGTATGCCGAAGGGGTATTCGCTCTCGAACTGTGCCGCGAAAAAAATTGGAAGTTGTTCGCGGGTACGGGGTTTGGAATATTTAATCGCCTGTCGCTCCTTTCCTTGAATGAGGAGCATCCGTCGGAGATTGCGCTCTCCAAGGAACTCTCCGAGAGAGAATTGGAAAACATCCGCTCGCGGGGGGAGGGGATCTTCGCCTTTGCGGGCGGCAGTATCAAGGTGATGGAACTCGGGCATTGCCCCTTTGGAAAAACCTGTTCCGCCTGCGACCGCCGCTCCGATTATTGCATGACCGATGAGAGCGGGCGGAAATTTCCGCTCCTGCGCTATGAAAATTCTGCTTGTCGCTTTGAGGTATATAATTCGGCGAATCTCGTGAGCGGGTTGGCGGGCAATCGGGTATTCGATTTTTCTGCGCTTTCGGATGCGGAAAAGCGAGCGTATCTTTTCGATGGGGATTTAAAAACCGCCATTTCCGAGCGCACGGCGGGCGCCTTGAAGCGCGGTACACAGTAGCAAGGGAAAGACCTTCGGTGTGCGAATGCGGTTCTCATATCAATGTAAATAATTCATAATTTTCAAAGAGAGAAAATGGATAAAATTCTGGAAAAACTCGAACTGAATAAAATTTTGACGAGCGTTGCAAGTTTCGCCGTGCTTGAACAGACGAAGCGAAAACTGCTCGCCGAAATCCCGCAGGTGGAGACGTCGGAAGCGGAAAAACTGCTCGATCTGACGGCGGAGGCGGACGCTGCGCTCTTCCGCTACGGCGTTGGGCGTATCGAACAATTTGCCCCCTGCGAGGACGAGTTGGAGCGGGCGCAGAAGGGGGCATCCCTCTCCTGCGGCGAATTGCTCGCGGTGTGCGCGCTCCTGCGTTCGGCGCGCATTGCGTACCGCGGGATAACCTCGCTGCCCGAAGAGGTCGGTGCGGGGCTCAAAGACATCGCCGCGGGCATCTATTTCGACGAGGCGCTGGAAAACGACATTACGGAAAAAATTCTCTCCGACGATGAGGTGAGTGACTACGCGAGCGACGAGCTGTACAACATCCGCCGCAACATCCGCCTGCTGAACGAGCGGATCCGCGCCAAGCTCTCCGAGTACTTGAACGGCGAGGGTGCGAAATATCTGCAGGACGGCATCGTCACCATGCGCGACAACCGCTATGTTCTGCCCGTCCGCGCGGAGTACAAAGCAAAAATCCGTGGCTTTGTGCATGACCGTTCGGCGAGCGGTGCGACCTTCTTTATCGAGCCTGAGTACGTTTTGGAGATGAACAACGAGCTGCGCGAACTTGCCGCGGCGGAGAAGGAGGAGGTCGAGCGCATCCTGGCGCAGCTTTCCCGCCGCGTCGGCGCGATGAGCGGGCAGTTGGCGGAAGATATTGCGCGCCTCGTCGAAATCGATCGCGCCTTTGCCAAGGCGGAGTACTCCTATAAAACCAAATGCGTGCGACCCCGCCTGTCCCGCCGCGGCTCCATCGACATTCAGAAGGGGCGCCACCCTTTGCTCGACCCGAAAGCGGCGATCCCCGTATCCGTCGCGCTGGGCAGAGATTACCGCATATTGCTCGTTTCCGGCCCCAACACGGGCGGCAAGACGGTCACGCTGAAAATGTGCGGGTTGTTCTGCCTGATGGCGGCGTGCGGGATCTTTATTCCCGCGGCGGAGGGGAGCGAGGTCGCCGTGTTCTCCCGCGTGTTCTGCGATATCGGCGACGCGCAGTCGATCGAAGAAAATCTCTCCACCTTTTCCTCGCACATCAAAAATGTCATTGAAATTACGGCGGCTGCAAATGCGGAAAGTCTCGTACTCATCGACGAGTTGGGCGGGGGTACCGACCCCGACGAGGGGCAGGCGATCGCAAAGGCTGTCATTACCTACCTGTTAAAGACGGGCTGCCGCGGCATCGTAACCACGCACTACACGGCGTTGAAAGAGTTTGCCTATGCGGAGAGCGGCATCGAAAACGCGAGCATGGAGTTCGATATGAACACCTTGCAGCCGCTGTACCGCGTCAGCATCGGCGTTCCCGGCAGCAGCAACGCCATTGCCATCTCGCGGCGGTTGGGCTTGCCTGAAACGATTTTAAACGACGCCGTTTCCTTCCTCTCCGAGGGCGGGCGCAAGTTTGAAAATATCATCCGCACTGCCGAGCAGAGCCGCATCGAGGCGGAGGAAGCGAAAAAACAGGCGGAATCGCTCAAAGCGGAGTGGTCGGCAAAGCTCGCGGCTGTCAACGCCGAGCGGGAGAGCTTGAAGCGCGAGCGCGAAAAACTGTTCGCGACCGCAAAGGTCGAAAGTCGCCGTATCATCGGCGAGCGCACCGAGCGGGCGGAGGAGTTGCTTGCGGAAATCGAAAAACTCGCCGCAGTCAAAGAGCCTACGCAGGCGGATCTCATACGCGCGCGCACCCTCAAAAATAAGCTCTCCGACATCGCCTTCGGTGCCGAGTTTGAAGAGGAGGAAAAGCCGACGAACGAACCTGTCGATTTTGCTGCGCTCAAAGTCGGCGATAAGGTGTTTGTCGGCAAAATGCAGTCGGGCGGCGAAGTACTCTCCGTCAATGCGAAAAAACAGGAGGCAGAGGTGTTGGTCGGCAGTATGCGTATCAATGCCAAGGGAAAAGATCTCTTCCGTATGAGCGGCGGTTCGCGCAAAAAACAGGGCAAGCCGCGCGGCGGGGCGTCCGCTTCACCGGTGCAGGTCGTCCGCAATATTCCGCCCGCACAGAGCGTGAAAACGGAGATCAATCTCCTGGGTATGACTGTTTCCGAGGCGGTGCAGGAGGTAGATGCGTTCATCGATCAGGCTGTGCTCGCGGGGTTGGAAGAAGTGAAAATCATCCACGGCATGGGTACTGGCAAACTGCGCGAGGGCATCCGCAACCACCTGCGCGGTATGAGAAACGTCTCCGAATTCCGTACCGGTCGATACGGCGAGGGTGAGTCCGGGGTCACGATCGTCAAACTGAAATAGGAGAGCAAATGATGGAGACGAAAGGCGTACGTTTGCCTTCATAAAAACCTTTTTTTCCGAATATATTGAAAGGGAAAAACTTTCAGCCCGTGCGATATTTTCGGGAAAAGAGGTAAACTATATTGAAAAGGGTCACAAAGCTCGCCATCCTC
>CAJFFD010000013.1:13817-38072 GCA_904373255.1 uncultured Clostridia bacterium
GTGTATTGGGGTACCGAATATATCCCCGCCATGCTCGACGTGCTGGACGAATACAACGCAAAAGCGACCTTTTTTGTCGGCGGGAGCTGGGCAGACGACCATACCGAAACATTGCGCGAAATCGTGCGCCGCGGGCATGAGCTCGGCAACCACGGCTATTTCCATAAAGATCAGGACAAACTGAATTACGAGAAAAACGCCGAGGAAATTCGCCTTTGCGGCGAGCTTGTGGAGCGGTTGACGGATGTGAAAATGAGTTTGTTCGCTCCGCCCTCGGGCGCCTATTCCGAAAATACCGTCGATGCGGCGGAGGAACTCGGATATAAGGTTATCTTGTGGTCGAAGGATACGATCGACTGGCGCGACCGCGACCAATCGCTCATCTACCGCCGCGCGACGGAGGGCGTTGCGGGCGGCGACCTCGTTCTCATGCACCCGACTGCTGAAACGGCTTCGGCTCTGCCGTCCATCCTCGCGTATTATCGCGAACAGGAGATGGAGGTCGTTCCCGTTTCGGAGAATATCAGCGGCGTTGAAAAAGCGTAGGCGTTGCGCGGGGTTTAAATTGGCGCTACACGATAATAAACAACAATTATATTGTTATTGTTTAATAAATTATTTACATAGGGAGGACTTATGACGTACAGCAAAAAATTTCCGAGCGGACTTCGGATGGTCGTAAAAAAGATCGACGGGGTTCTTTCGGTCAGCATGGGGATCCTTGCGGGCACCGGCTCCTGCTTTGAAACGGGCAAGGAAAACGGTATTTCGCACTTCATTGAACACATGATGTTCAAGGGGACGGACAAGCGCAATGCCTTTGAAATTTCCGACGCGATGGATCGCATCGGGGCGCAGGTCAACGCTTTCACATCGAAGGATATTACCTGCTACTATGCCAAATCGACCACCGACCACGCGGGGGAAGCGTTTGAAATTCTGTCCGATTTCGTCCTGAATTCGGTGTTTCCGGAGGATGAAATGGAGCGGGAAAAGGGGGTTGTGCTTGAGGAGATTGCCATGACGGAGGATACCCCCGATGATCTCTGCCTCGATGTTCTGGCAGAAGCGTATTTCGGCGAAGAGGGGTACGGCAGACCGATTCTCGGGCCCGCCGAAAACGTAAAAAACTTTACGCGGCAGAACCTGTTCGATTATATTGCCGAACGCTACAATCCCGAAAATCTCGTCATATCCTTTGCGGGCAATATCGACGTGAATTATGCGGCGGAACTCGTCGAAAAATATTTTGAGAGCGCCCTGCTAAAGAGAAAATTTGCCGACCGCAAAAAACCGCTCTCGCTCGCGCATAAGAGTCTTTTCAAAACGAAAGATATTGAGCAAGCACATATCGCGTTCGCCTATCCCTCGCTCGCGCGCGAGGACGAATTGATGGATGCGGCGCTCGTCGTCAATGCTGTTCTGGGAGGGGGAATGAGCTCCCGCCTGTTCCAAAAGGTTCGCGAGCAGATGGGACTTGCGTACACCGTATACTCGTATATCTCCTCGTTTACGGAAGGGGGACTGCTCACCGTGTATGCGGGCGTCAATCCCTCCAACGTCGCAAAGGCGCAGGAGGCGATCGAGGCGGTCATTGCCGATTTCTGCAAGAACAGACTCACGCAGGACGAACTCGCGCGTGGGCGCGAGCAGCTCAAATCTTCCCTCGTTTTGGCGCAGGAAAATACCGCCTCGCAGATGCTCGCATACGGAAAATATTTGCTCTACAACGATGCCGTGCTCGACTTTGAAAAGCGCATCCGCGGCATCGACGCGATTTCGATGGGGGACTGCGAAAAGGCGATTTCTCTCAATTTCGGAAAGGAAAATATGGCTGCTTCCATTGTCGGCAAGGTGGAGCGTCCGTTGGAAATCTGATAACGGCGAATGAACCTGTCGGGAGATTTTATTGCCAAAATCTCCCGATTGTCCTTTTATTTCAATTATGTGAAGTACTATGTCAGACAGAATATATGGTTTTCAGCCTGTTTTTGATGCAAACAGTGAACTGCTCATACTGGGAAGTTTTCCATCCGTAAAAAGCCGTGCGGTCGATTTTTATTACGGCAATCGGCAGAATCGATTCTGGAAAATGCTTTTCGGTTATTTTGGGGAAGAGGTCAGAGAGGATGTTGCGGCAAAGCGTGAATTTGTCCTTCGCCGCCATGTTGCGCTGTGGGATGTCGTTTCCGAGTGCGATATTGTCGGCTCATCGGATGCGAGTATCACGGGTTATGCCGTCGCCGAAATTTCATCTGTTTTGAAGGCGGCTCCGATCCGACTCATTCTGCTGAACGGTGCGGTCGCCTACAAAATTTTCTGCGAAAATTTTGCGGAGATCGGGGTGCCGTTTCTGCGCATGCCGTCTACCAGTCCCGCGAATCCTCGTTACGATCATGGCGTTTGGTTTGCTGCTCTCGACTCGGTTTTTGGCGCGGCAAAATAGAAGAATTGCGACGCGGCAAATAGGGTATCTTTTTGCCGCAAAAATGATAAAAATCCTCGGGCAACACGGGTAATTGCTTGTTGTCTGATGTGCTGAAATATTGCAAAATACAATATTATTTGGAGTAAAAGATGATCACATATGAAGAGACGCTTGCGGAGCTTTCCGCGATGAAGGACGAAAAATACCGCATTTTCAACGAACGCATCGTCAACGTTCCGGCTGGTACGAGCATCGGCGTGCGCACGCCGCTTTTGCGCGATTACGCCAAAAAGTTCGTAAAGCGCGAGGATTTTTCTTTTGCTGAATTGTTTTCCTGGCCGAACGAGTTGTATGAGATCCGCCTTTTGAAATGCCTGTGCGTCGGCTATGCGAAGGTTCCCTTCGCGGAAAAGGAGGCACTCATCGAAAAGTGCCTTCCCGTCATCGACGGCTGGGGCGTGTGCGACCTTTTCTGCTCGACATTGAAAGAGGTGAAAAAGCACCGCAAAGAGTTTCTGCCGAACATCGAGCGATATATTGCGATGGGTGCGGAGTTTTCCCAGCGGTTCGGCTACATCCTGCTGCTCGGCTGCTATATGGAGGAGGAATATCTGCCCGTCATTTTCCGCCTGCTCGGCGAGGCGAAAACGGAGTGCTACTATACCTACATGGGTGCGGCGTGGTTGTTGGCGGAGGTGCTCGTCAAATTCTATGATGCGGGGGTGCGCTTTTTAAAAGAGGGAACGCTGGACGGCAGAACAAAGAACAAAGCGATCCAAAAGGCGCGCGAGAGTTTCCGTCTGACGGACGAGCAAAAAAATTATTTAAAATCTTTGAAAAATTGATGAAAAAGTGAAAAAAGTGTGATACAATATTGTCAATGCCTTCGGAAGAACGCAGGCAACTATAAACGGAGTGTTGTAAGACAAAACAACGGAGTGTATCAATGGACATCTTAAAGAAGCTGACGGAAGAGTTTCCTTCCATCCGAGAAGACAGGGCTCAAAACATCATCAACCTCATCGACGAGGGGAACACCATTCCCTTCATCGCCCGTTACCGCAAGGAAATGACGGGCAGCTGCGACGACCAGGTGCTGCGCGAGTTTAACGACCGCCTGCTGTACCTTCGCAACCTCGAAAAGAGGAAGGAAGAGGTCGCAAAATCCATTACAGACCAGGGGAAAATGACGGAGGAGATCCAAAAGGCGCTGGATGCGGCGACGACGCTTACCGAGGTGGAGGACATCTACCGCCCGTACAAGCAGAAGAAAAAGACGCGCGCGAGCGTCGCCATCGAAAGGGGCTTGCAGCCGCTTGCCGACTTTATCCTTGCGCAGGATAAGAACGCCGACGTGCGCGCGGAAGCGGAAAAGTACGTCGACGAAGAGAAGGGCGTTGTCACGGTGGACGAGGCGATCGCGGGCGCAAAGGACATCATCGCGGAAATCGTATCCGACGATGCCAACGTGCGCAAGAAGCTGCGCAACCTCTTCATGAAAAACGGTGAGATCCAGACCAAACTCGTCAACGCGGACAAAGAGGGCGCCAAAACGTACGAAATGTACGCCGACTATTCCGAACCGGTTGCGGAGATCAAGAGCCACCGCGTACTCGCCGTCAACCGCGGGGAGAAGGAAGATTTCCTCAAAGTCAAAGTTGTGTTCAATGATGAAATCGCCAAGCGCATCGCGGGAGCGGGTTACCTCAAAGACGGCGGCTATTCCACGCAGCTCGTGCAGGAGGCGGTGGAGGACGGGTACGACCGCCTCATCTATCCTTCCATCGAGCGCGAGATCCGCGCGGCGCTCACCGAGAGCGCGAGCGAGCAGGCGATCAAGATGTTCGAGGTCAACTTAAAGCCGCTCCTCATGCAGCCGCCCATCAAGGATAAAATCACGCTCGGGCTCGACCCCGCGTACCGCACCGGCTGCAAGATCGCCGTCGTAGACGGTACGGGCAAGGTGCTGGATAAGACGGTCGTCTATCCCACGCCCGGTCCCAAGCAGAATATCGATGCGGCGAAGGCGAAGCTGAAAGAACTTATCGCAAAATACAACGTCGACATCATCTCCATCGGCAACGGCACCGCATCCAAGGAGAGCGAAATTTTTGTCGCCGAACTCATCAAGGAGATCAAGGAAGAGACGGGCAGGGAGGTTTCGTACATGGTCGTGTCCGAGGCGGGTGCGTCGGTGTATTCCGCCAGTCCCTTGGGTGCGGAAGAATTCCCCGATTTCGACGTCGCGGAGCGCAGCGCGGTATCCATCGCGCGTCGTCTGCAAGACCCGCTCGCGGAGCTCATCAAAATCGACCCGAAGTCCATCGGCGTCGGTCAGTACCAGCACGACATGGATAAAAAGCGGCTGGACAGCGTCCTGTCGGGCGTGTTGGAGGACTGCGTCAACAGCGTCGGCGTCGATCTGAACACGGCGAGCGTTTCCCTCCTCAAGTATGTGGCGGGTCTGAATGCCGGCATTGCAAAAAATATTGTCACTTATCGAGAAGAGAACGGTAAATTTGTTTCCCGCAAGGATATTCTGAAGGTTCCGAAGCTGGGCGAAAAGGCGTTTACGCAGTGCGCCGGTTTTTTGCGTATTACGGACGGTTCGAATATTCTCGACAATACCGCTGTGCATCCGGAATCGTACGCCGCGGCGGAAAAGCTCCTTACCCTGTTCGGCTATACCGCCGATGACGTGAAGGCGGGTAAAATTTCCGACCTTCCCAAAAAGGTGAAGGCGTACGGAGAGGAAAAGGCGGCGAAGGATGCGGGTCTGGATGTGCCCACCATGAAGGACATCGTCGCCGAACTCGTCAAGCCCGGCCGCGACATTCGCGATGCTCTCCCGAAACCCGTTCTGCGGCAGGACATTATGGATATCAACGACCTCGCGCCCGGCATGGAACTCATCGGTACGGTGCGCAATGTCGTCGATTTCGGCGCGTTTGTCGATATCGGCGTACATCAGGACGGACTCGTGCATCTCTCCGAGATCACCGACCGCTATATCCGCCACCCCTCCGATGTGCTTGAAGTGGGGCAGACGGTTACCGTTTGGGTCAAGGACGTCGACGTCAAGAAAAACCGTATCGGTCTTACGATGAAAAATCCCGCCGCCAAGAAAAAACCTGCGGCAAAAGCGCAATAAGGCATTGACAAATGACCTTGTTTTTAGTAAAATAATACCATAACGCAGGAGGATATCGGTATGTTTGAAAAAGTGCGCGACATGCTCGCAAAACAGTTGAATCTGTCGGCGGATCAGATCAAGCCGGAGAGCGATGTCGTCAAAGATTTGGGGGCGGACTCGCTCGACGTTGTGGAGCTTTTGATTTCGTTGGAAGATGATTACGGCATCTCCATTCCCGAAGATGACATCGTAAACGTCAAAACGGTACAGGACATCGTCGATATGATCGAAAAGCTCAACAAATAATTGATAATTGTCGAAATTATCGAACCTTATCGCCCCGAACGGATTCGTTCGGGGCGTGTTTTATAGTTGCAAAGTTGGTGCGGGAGAAAACGGGATGGACGAATCGGAGATTGTCAAGAAGAATTACGACGAAAATGCCGCTTTGGAGTGGGGCAGGCTGGAGGGATTTCATTTTGAATTTGAGATAACGAAGCGCTATCTGCAAAAATACCTGCGGGGAAAGACTGTGCTCGATATCGGCGGCGGCCCGGGGCGGTACAGCGTGTGGCTCGCCAAACAGGGGTACGAGGTTACGCTCGTCGATTTGAGCGAGGGGAACGTCGCGCTTGCACGGGAAAAGTTTCGCGAATACGGGGTGAATGTCGCCGCGCATGTGTGCGACGCGCGCGAGTTATCGGCTTTACGGCTCGGAAAGTTTGACAACGTTCTTCTTATGGGGCCGCTGTATCATCTCTCCGCAGAAAGCGATCGTGCGCAATGCGTTTTAGAGGCTCGCCGTCATTTGAGGGCGGACGGGTCGCTGTTTGCGTCCTTTATCACGATTACGGCGGGGCTGAACTTCTACCTCGACGAGTGCCCCGAAAAATTGGTCGACGAACCGGCAATGGACTTATTCGACCGCATGGAGCGAGACGAATCCTGGAGCGGCATGGCGTTTACGCAGGCTACCTTTATCAACAGCGTCGAAGTGCTGCCCTTTTTTGAGAAATTGGGATTTGAAAAGCTCGCTCTGTTCGGGCAGGAGGGGCTGACGGGTACGCGACTTTCTTATCTCAACCATGCGCCGGAACCCGTTCGGGAGAAATACCTCGAAATATCCCTGCGCCTGTGCGAAAACCCGAAATATTTTGCATACAGCAATCACCTCATGTATATCGGAAGGCAAAAGCGGGAAATGCGGCAATAGGATAAGCCTGCGGCTGTTTTTCCGTCGCCGCTCGGTTTGCGGCTTCTATAATTCAATACAAGGAGGCAAAAGATGAAGAGGGGGCTCGGTGTTCCCTTCCGTTAAAATAAAAATTTTTTCGGGAGGGTTCTATGAGATTTCAGAAAATCGATTTTCAAACATGGGAAAGAACGAAGGGGTTTCGCTTTTTCATGAACAATTTGCGCAACGTTATCAGTATAACTGTCGATTTAGATGTGACGGTGTTTCTGCGAAGAGTCAAGGCTCGCAGGCAAAAGTTCTACCCGTCTATGCTTTGGGCGGTTTCACGCGTCGTCAATGCGCACGAGGAGTTTCGCGTGGGGCGCAATGCGGAAGGTGAATACGGCATTTACGATTTTGTTTCGCCGTACTACGCGCAGTTTTATAGGCAGGACGAAAAATTCGCGAAGCTTGTCACCGAATATTCGCCGGACGAGGCGGAGTTTTGTAAGCGCTTTTCGGAGGATGCGGTGCGGTATCAGGATTTGCGCGGATTCGATTTTGCCGCGCCGCCCAACGTGTTCGACGTGTCTTGCTTGCCGTGGACGCATTATCGCGCCTTTGACGTGCATGTGTTCGATGAAGGCGACTATCTCGCACCCGTCATCACCTGGGGCAAATTTGAAGAGCATGGCGGCAAAATGATTTTACCTTTTTCCTTCAACATCCATCATGCGGTGGCAGACGGATTTCATGTCTGCCGCTTTCTGAATGAGTTGCAGGAATTGCTCAATCAATAATCGACAAAAATAATTTTATTGTCGACAAATTTATTGAAGGAGGGGATTGAATGCAATACATAGCGCATTGTGAAACGCCGCTCGGCGGCATCACGCTGGCGAGCGGCGGCGAATCGCTCACGGGGCTTTGGTTCGATGGGCAAAAGTATTTCGGTGCGGGGCTATGTGATGAGCCGATCGAAAAGGATTTGTTCGTATTCGGCGAGGTGCGGGAGTGGTTGAAAATTTATTTCGGCGGTAAACAACCCGATTTCACGCCGCCGCTTTCATTGCGCGGCACTCCCTTTCGGCGTGCCGTATGGGAAAAGCTGCTGCTCATCCCGTACGGAAAAACTGCAACCTACGGGGAGATTGCGCGCTCACTTTCGGAGGAATTCGGGCGTAAAGTATCGGCGCGCGCCGTCGGGAATGCGGTCGGGCATAACCCCGTATCGCTCATCGTGCCGTGCCACCGTGTGGTCGGTGCAAACGGAAGTTTGACGGGCTACGCGGGCGGCATCGAGCGAAAGCGCCGCCTGTTGGAAATGGAAGGCGTATTTCAAAAATAGGTTCTGAAAAGATTTTTTGCTCATAAATTTAAAAAGGCAACCGCGAGGCTTTCAATGCCCCGCGGTTGCTCTTTTGCGGTCGAAACAATTACCAATTTTGATTGTACAGACAAGAAATGTGTTCAACAATGACGGGCGACGAATCACGGCAATACAACGTTAGGCATATACTGATAGAAAAACGGAGGTTTTCTATGTACGGACTGAGTGCCGATGCTCCGTATCCTGGAACGGAGGGCATAACGCAGGACAGGGAGAGCGTGCGCATCATTTCGCCCGCCTATGCCGATCGCGGCAGCGAATTGACGGCGATTCTGCAGTATGTCTTTCACGCAACCGTCTTTTCGGGTCTGCAAATGAAGCAATATTCCCGCTTATTGACCGAGATCGCCGTCAGTGAAATGCACCACCTCGACATCCTCGGCGGCATGCTGTATCAAATGGGGGCTTTACCCGTATTTACATCTTGTCCGCCGCGTTTGTTCGACTTCTATTCGACCGCCGCCGTGTGCTATTCCTGTGAACCGGAAAAGATGATTCGCGATGATATCCGCGGCGAGCAGGAGGCGATTCGGCAATATCAAAGCATGTTGCGCCGCCTGTGCAACGAGCAAATTTCGGTCATAATATCGCGCATAATCCGCGACGAAGAACTTCATTTGCAAACTTTGCATAGTATTATGCGTGAAATAAAAACGCGTTAAACGTGCCAAATGGTGTGCTAGTGAAGTGATAACTTGTTGACTTTTTCGGTGAACGTTATATAAGAAATTTTTATCGATAAATTTTTACTTATTTGTATCAAACGCTTGTCTTTTTCAAAAATGTGTAGTATAATAAGAGCGGTTCCGAAAGAGGAGCCGCTTACTTTTTGAAAATTTTTTTAGGAGGCTTGTTGTATGGCAAGGTTCACGTTGCCCCGCGATTTGTATCACGGCAAGGGCGCATTGGAAAATCTGAAAAACCTGAAGGGTAAAAAGGCGATCGTCTGTGTCGGCGGCGGTTCGATGAAGCGTTTCGGATTCCTCGACAGGGCGGTCAACTATCTGAAAGAGGCGGGCATGGAAGTTGCCCTCATCGAGGGCATCGAGTCCGACCCGTCGGTTGAAACGGTCATGGCGGGCGCGAAGAAGATGGAGGAGTTCCAACCGGACTGGATCGTTGCGATGGGTGGCGGTTCGCCGATCGACGCCGCAAAGGCGATGTGGATCAAGTACGAATACCCTGAAACAACCTTCGAGGATATGTGCAAAGTTTTTGGTCTGCCCGAGCTTCGCAAAAAGGCGCACTTCTGCGCCATCCCTTCTACCTCCGGCACTGCGACTGAAGTGACGGCGTTCTCCATCATCACCGATTATCAGAAGGGTATCAAATACCCGATCGCGGACTTTGAGATCACGCCCGACGTCGCCATCGTCGACCCCGAACTCGCGGAAACGATGCCCGCCAAACTTACGGCACATACAGGAATGGACGCGCTGACCCATTCGATCGAAGCGTACGTTTCCACCTGCAACTGCAACTACACCGACCCGCTTGCCATCTATGCGGCGGAACTGATCACAAAGAACCTTGTCAAGTCCTTCAACGGCGATATGACCGCGCGCGACACCATGCACGACGCGCAGTGCCTCGCAGGTATGGCGTTCTCCAACGCGCTGCTCGGCATCGTCCATTCGATGGCGCACAAGACGGGCGCGGCGTTCGCGAACGGCCACATCATCCACGGCGCGGCAAACGCGATGTATCTGCCCAAGGTCATCAAGTTCAATTCCAAGGACGAAACGGCGAAAAAGCGCTACGCGCAGCTCGCCGACTATCTGCACCTCGGCGGTAAGAGTGACGAGGAGAAGGTTGATAAACTGATTGCCCTCGTACGCAAGATGAACGACGAGCTGAAGATCCCGCAGTCCATCAAAAACTACGGCAACGGCGGCGTCATCGTCGATGAAAAGAACAGAATGGTTCCCGAAGAGGAATTCCTCGCCAAGGTACACGATATCGCCGTCAACGCTTTGGGCGACGCCTGCACGGGTTCCAATCCCCGCCAGCCCTCCGTGGAGGAGATGGAAAAACTGCTCAAGTGCTGCTATTACGACACCGAGGTCGATTTCTAAAATTTTCGGAATATCGGCAAAGGGGCCGCCCGCGATGCGGGCGGCTTTTCTCGTGCGCAGCCAGATTTTTCTTTACAGAGGGCGGCGCTTATGGTATAATCAATAGGTCGCTTCGTACGGTGCGGCGGCAAAAAATTTCACCCGAAAAAGAGAGAACATACATGTCTATCCGAGTATTGTTTGTCTGCCTCGGCAACATCTGCCGTTCGCCGATGGCGGAGTTTATTTTCAAGGATAAGATCGGCCGCGAGGGACTGTCCGAACAATTTATCGTCGAGTCGGCGGGTACGAGTTCGGAGGAAGAGGGAAATCCCGTCTATCCGCCCGCGCGCGCCGAACTTGCCCGGCACAACATCTCCTGCGCCGGCAAGCGCGCACGCAGAGTGCGCCCGTCTGATTATACAAATTTCGACTATATCCTCGCGGCGGAAGCGCGCAACGTGCAGGGCTGTCTGCGCATCTTCGGCGGCGACCCCGAAAAAAAGGTATTCCGCATGCTCGACTTTTCCTCCCGCCCGCGGGATATTTCCGACCCGTGGTGGACGGGCGATTTTACCGCCGCCTACCGCGATATCGACGAGGGTACGGACGGCTTTTTGCGCATGCTGTCCGAGAGCGGAAAAATTCCGCCGAAAAATTTCGGCGGCGGAGCGAACAACGGTTAAAAACATTTGACATTTGTCCGGCATAGTATTACAATAACGCACGGAAAATGAGAGAATACGAAAAAGGTCGTTGATTGCCGATGGATTTTCTGAATACTTTCATCAACGTTTTGATGGTTGTTGTGCTGGCTGTGCCGGGTTATTTTCTTCGCAAAGCGAAGCTTCTGCCTGAAAACACGGCCGGCATTTTTGCTGTCCTTTTGCTGTACATATCTCAGCCGTTTTTAATGATGTCGTCTTTGTTCGATAAAAAATTCGAGTCTTCCATGCTGCTCGATTTTGCATGGATTCTTTTGTTCGCCGTCGTTTTGCAGCTGCTTGTGTACTTTGCCGCAAAACTGTTCTTCGTCAAGGAGAAAGACATGGCGGCAAAGCGGGCGTGCGAGGCGTGTTCCTACCTCGGAAATGTCGGGTTCATGGGTATCCCCGTCATGCAGATGCTCTTTCCCGATAACCCCGAAATGATTCTTTACACCGTCGTATACAACATCGCCTTCAACGCGATGACGTGGACGCTCGGCGTGTTTGCGATCACGGGAGATCGGAAGCGTATCAATCCGCTGAAAATAATCCTCAACCCGCCGACGATTGCCGTCATCATCGCTTTGCCGCTGTTCTTCTGCAATGTGCCGATCCCTGAGCAGATCATGACGCCCATACGATACCTTGGCGACATGACGCTGCCTCTCTCCATGATCATATTGGGGCTGCGCCTTGCGGATATGCGCCTTATCTCGCTCGTCAACGATTGGAAGGTCTACATGGTCGCCTTCGTCAAGCTGATCGTGTCGCCGCTGCTGTGCCTCGGGGTTCTGATGCTGTGCGGGCTGTTTATGCCCATCGGAAGCACCGTCATCATCGCGCTGTATATCATCGCCGCGATGCCCACGGCGTCCAGCGCCCTGAACTTTGCCGAAATGTACGGTGGCGCGAAGGAAACGGCCGCCGCCGCAACGCTGATGAACACGATCCTGTGCATCGCCACGATCCCGATATTGATGCTTTTGACGCAGTTTGTCTGAACAAAGAAAAGCCCCGCGAAGGTTTTCGGAAACCTCCACGGGGTCTTTTCATACACAAATTCAAGCAACAATTCCGAACAGCCCCAGCGAAACGCCGCAGAAGATGAGCAGCGACAAGACATCGGTGATAGTCGTAATGAAGGGGTTTGCAAACACGGCGGGGTCGATGCGTATCGCCTTGGCGAAAATCGGTACGCACGCGCCCACGATCTTTGCGACGATAACGGCGAGCGCGATGGAGACGGAGATCGCCGCACAGTTGAAGAAGGTGTAACCCTCATAACCGAAGAGCAGGTTGTCGATGAGTTGCAATTTTGCAAAGCACACAATGCCGACGGAAAGGGCGATGAGAACGGAAACGCGCATCTCTTTCCAGATGACCTGCAATATGTCGCGCGGTCGTATCTCGTCGAGCGCCATGCCGCGGATGACGGTCACGGAAGCCTGGCTTCCGGCGTTTCCGCCCGTCCCCATGATCATCGGCACGCAGGCGATGAGAACGGTGGGGAGAAGCTCCTGATAGGTGTTCAAAATCAGACCCGTAAAAGTCGCGCTCACCATCAGGATGAGCAGCCAGGGGATGCGGTGCAGGTAGATGCTCCAGATTTTTGTTTCGAGGTAGGGCTTGTCGGACGGGGTGACGGAGTTGATGTACGAAATATCTTCCGTCGCCTCCTCGGTGATGACGTCCAACGCGTCGTCGACGGTGACGATGCCGACCAGCTTGTTTTCCTGGTCGACGACGGGCACCGCCAGAAGGTCGTACTTGGATAGGGTGTTTGCAACCTCTTCTTTATCGTCGAGGGTATTGACGGAGATGAGGTTGGTTTCCATGAAGGAATCGACTTTATCGTCATAGCCGTGCAGGAGCAGGTCTTTTACCGTCACGATGCCGAGCAGCGTCTTTTGGTCGTCGGTGACGTAACAGGTGTAGATGGTCTCCTTATCGATGGCTTCCTTGCGGATCTTCTCAAAGCATTCGCGCACGGTCATGTGCGTGCGGAGGGAGATGCACTCCGTCGTCATGATGCTGCCCGCGCAGTCTTTCGGATATTTGAGGATCTCGTTGATCTCCTTGCGCGTTTCGCTGTCCGCCTGCAGAAGAATGCGCTTGACGACGTTCGCGGGCATCTCTTCGATGAGGTCGACGGTATCGTCGACGAACAGCTCGTCGAGCATCAGCTTCAGCTCTGTATCGCTGAACGACTTGATGAGCAGCTCCTGCTGCGCGCTGTTCATCTCGACGAACGTCTCCGCTGCGAGTTCTTTCGGCAACAGGCGGAATACGATGGGGATGTCCTTTTCGTCCAGTTCGGCAAAAATTTCCGCCAGGTCGGCAGGCTCCAGCTCCGCCAAAAGCGGCTTCAGCTGCGAAAAATTCTTTTCCTCGAGGTAGTCGACGATCTCGACGATTTTATCGTTTCGGTTTTCGGGAGTCGCTTTTAAGAGAACTTCGTGGACGACGTCCGTCGGCATGCTGCCGAGCAGTTCTTCGACGTCGTCGTCGATGATCTCGTCGGTAACTTCCTGCAGCTTAACGTCGGAAAAGTCCTTCAAGACGCGCTTCTGCGTGTCGCGGTCGAGCAGGACGAATACGTCCGCGGCGACTTCTTTATCCAGGCATCCGAACAGCTTGGTAAGTCGGTCTGTGTCCAGTTCTTCGAGTATTTTTGCCAGATCTTCCGCTGTCGCCGTTTCGAGCAGGGATTGCAGGTCGTCGATGCGGTCTTCGTCGAGCAGTTGTATTATTTTCTCTTTCACGGGAACGAACCTCCTTACGAGAGTATCCGCAAAAAGTATAAATTTTTTTCGTTTTTTTGTCAAGCATACGGTTCGCGGGTACAGGCAGAAAGTTTGTTTTTTTCTTGCATACATGCGGCGATAAACTTGTCACTTTTCGCGGATTATGATATAATCATTTTTGAACGAACACAAAAAGGAGGGAATTTCTATGAATCAGAGAATGTACGGTCTGGGCAGCAAGAGATCGGTCATCCGCGAAACTTTTGAGTTCGGCAAAAAGCGCGCGGCAGAAGTCGGCGCGGAAAACGTGTACGATTTCAGCCTCGGCAACCCCAGCGTCAGCCCCCCGCAAATTGTAGAGGACACCCTTCTTTCTCTGCTTAAGGAGGAAGATGCGACCGCTCTGCACGGCTATACTTCTGCGCAGGGCGATGCGGGCGTGCGCGCGGCGATTGCCGACTATATCCGCAGGACGCACGGGGTCGCGTGCGATCCTGACTTTATCTATATGACCTGCGGAGCAGCGGCGTCACTCACCATCAGCCTTTGTGCGCTCTGCAATGCGGAGGATGAAGTCATCACCTTTGCCCCGTACTTCACCGAATACAAAGTCTTTACGGAAACGGCGGGAGCAAAACTCGTCGCCCTCGCTTCCGACCCTGACACCTTCCAGATCGATTTTTCGCTGTTGGAAAGCGCATTGAACGAAAAGACGACCGCCGTGCTCGTCAATTCGCCCAACAATCCGAGCGGCGTGGTGTACAGCGAGGAGACGGTCAAAAAGCTGGCGGCTCTGCTCGAACGAAAATCCGCCCAATACAAAAAGACGATTTATCTCATCACCGACGAGCCGTACCGCGAACTGATATACGGCGGGGTGAAGGTGCCGTATCTTACAAAATATTATCGGAACACTATTGTCTGCTATTCCTATTCGAAATCGCTCTCTCTCCCCGGTGAACGTATCGGCTATATCTTTGTCAATCCCACGGCGGAGAACGCGAAACAGCTGTATCTCGCCGTCTGCGGCGCGGGCAGGGCGCTCGGCTATGTGTGCGCGCCGTCGCTGTTCCAGAAGATGGTCGCCCGCTGCCAGGGCGTCACATCCGATGTGTCCGTTTACGAGAAAAACCGCGACCTGTTGGCGGGCGCTTTGCGCGAATATGGTTTTTCCTGCGTACAGCCGGACGGGGCGTTCTATTTGTTCGTCAAATCCCCCGAGCCGGACGCGAACGCATTCTGCGAGCGGGCAAAGGAATACAATTTATTGCTTGTACCCGGCGACGATTTCGGTTGCAGCGGATATGTCCGCATCGCGTACTGCGTTTCTCCCGATATGATCCGCCGCTCTCTGCCTGCGTTTAAAAAATTGGCGGAAAAATATTTCGGCTGACCGCGCGGAGCGGCGTCCGCGGGTGCGCCGCAGAATAAAATCATCAACCAGGAGGTTTGTCATGGAAAAATTTGTTTGGCGCGCCACGGTGCGCGAGGGGATGAAGGAGGAATATATCCGCCGGCACAACGAAATTTGGCCGGAGATGGTTGCCGCGCTGAAAGAGGCGGGCATCTGCAACTATACGATCTGGATGGACGGCAACGAGCTGTTCGGCTATTATGAATGCGAAAAGGGCGTCGACTTTGCCCTGAAATTTCAAGCGGAAAATGAAACCGTCTGCGGATGGGAAAAATCGATGGAACCAGTCATGCAGAAGAGTTCAGCCGTTCCCGTCAAAGTCTTTGAGTTGAACTGAAGATTTCGCAACCCTGTATTTCGGAGGAAAAATGGGCGAGAAAAAAAGGTTGGGCAGAGAATTTATCCGATATGTTCTGCCCTCTATGCTGGCGTTTGCGCTGTCGGGGATTTACAGTATCGCCGACGGTTTTTTTGTGGGCAATGAATTGGGCGACAGCGCGCTTACGGCGATCAATGTCGCTTATCCGCTTACGGCGTTCATTCAGGCGACGGGTACGGGGATCGGCATGGGAGGAGCCGTTCTGTTTACCCTTGCGGCGGCATCTGCTTCGCCCGAGGGGAAACGCAAATATTTCGGGATTTCGCTCGTTCTTCTCGCGCTGTCCGGCGCGGCGCTTACCGCGCTTATTTTTCTGGTTTCTCCGCCCGTGCTGCGAATCTTCGGCGCGGAAGGGGAAACGCTTGCGTTAGCCGAAGAATATATGCGTTTCATTGCCCTCGGTTCGCTCTTTCAGGTGCTCGGCACGGGGCTTACGCCGTTCATCCGCAACATGGGCGGTACGGTAACGGCAATGTCCGCAATGATTGCCGGATTTGTTACGAATATTATTCTCGATTATCTCTTTGTATGGGTTTTGCCGTGGGGTATGACGGGTGCGGCTGTCGCAACCGTTATCGGTCAGGCGGCGACTTTTTGCGTTTGCCTGGGATATCTCGTCGTGAAAAAGCAGAAGCCGGACTTCCGTTTCGGAGGGCGCGCGTTTCGCTTTGCAGGGAAGACGCTTTTGTTGGGGTTATCGCCCTTCGGGTTGGCGTTCTCCCCCAATTTTATGCTGATCTTCGTCAATTTCAGCGCGTCGGCGGTGGGAGGGCAATTTGCGCTCAACTGTTTCGCTCCCGTGTCCTACGCGATCTCCGTCGTTTTGCTGTTATTGCAGGGGGTGAGTGACGGCTGCCAGCCCCTCGTCAGCCGCGAATTCGGAAGCGGCAGCGCGCGGGGCGCACGGTCGGTACGCAATCTGGCATTTGCGTTCGCGCTCGTTGTAGCGGCTGTTTGTATGGCTGTCATGTTCGCCGTCCGCCGGGATATTTCCAAGGTGTTCGGCGCGTCTGACGAGGTCGCCGCGGAAGTGGGGAATATTCTGCCGCTGTTTATTGCAGGCTTTTTGTTCGTCGGTTTTTCTCGTATCGCCACCGCCTATTTCTATGCGACGGGGAATACCTGGCGCGCCTACATCGTCATCTACGGCGAACCGCTCTGTCTCTTGGTATTGCTATTGATTCTGCCGAATTTCATGGGCATCACGGGGACGTGGCTGTCCGTACCGCTCTCGCAGGCAAGCCTTGCTGTCGTCGCTTTTCTGTTGGTTTTTCTGTACGACCGCGGGCAGAGGAAGATGGAAAAGAATATTTCGACGGCAGAGAAAGCTTGACAAAATACAAAGAAATCCTTACAAGGAAAAGGAGCGCACAAAACGTGCGCTCCTTAAATTTATTTCGGACTATTTGCTTTCGGGGGTGTGCCATACCCAGTCTTTTACTTCGGGTATGTCCTCGCCGACCTCGGCGATGTAGTTCTTGTGCTTCACGAGCAGGTCGTTCATCTTCTGGAAGAGCGCCGAACCGGTGTTCCCCAGCTGCGGCAGCACGGTGATCGCCGTCTTGACGAGGTCGAAGCGGTCGATCTTGTTCTGTACGCGCATATCGAACGGCGTCGTGATGGTGCCTTCTTCCATGTACCCGAACACATGCAGGTTCTTGTTCCTGCGCGTGTAGGTCAGCTCGTGAATGAGGGTCGGATAGCCGTGGAAGTTGAAGATGATGGGTTTGTCCTTGGTGAAGATGGCGTCGTAGTCGGCGTCGGTCAGCCCGTGCGGGTGCACGCCGTGCGGCTGCAGCTTCATCAGGTCGACGACGTTGACGAAGCGGATCTTCAGATCGGGCAGATTGTCGCGCAGAATCGTCGTCGCGGCGAGCGCTTCCAAAGTAGGGGTATCGCCGCAGCAGGCGATGACGATGTCGGGCTCCTGCCCCGCGTCGTTGGACGCCCAATCCCAGATGGAAACGCCCTGCGTGCAGTGCTTGACCGCCTGTTCCATCGTCAGCCACTGGAAGCTGGGGTGCTTGCTCGCTACGATGACGTTGACATAGTTCTTGCTCTTGATGCAGTGGTCAAAGCAGGAGAGCAGGCAGTTCGCATCGGGCGGGAGATACATGCGCACCACGTCCGCCTTTTTGTTGGCGATGTGGTCGAGGAATCCGGGATCCTGGTGCGTGAAGCCGTTGTGATCCTGCTGCCATACGTTGGAGGTGAGGATGAGGTTGAGGGAAGCGATGTCCTGTCTCCACGGCAGTTGATTGCATACCTTCAGCCATTTCGCGTGTTGCGCAGCCATGGAATCGACCACGCGGATGAACGCCTCATAGGAAGCGAAAAAGCCGTGGCGCCCCGTCAGGATATAGCCTTCCAGCCAACCCTCGCACATATGTTCGGAGAGGTAGGAGTCCATGATGCGGCCGTCTTTGGCGAGCTTGTCGTCGTTCGGCCAGATGTCCGCGTTGAAATCGCGGTTTGTCGCCTCGAACGCGCGGTAGAGGCGGTTGCTCATGCACTCGTCCGGCCCGAAGATGCGGAAGTTTTTGCTCTCTTCGTTGAGTTTGAACACGTCGCGCACATAGCCGCCCAGTTCCAACATGTCCTGCGTGCGCACCGCGCCGGGCGCAGGCACGTCCACTGCGTATTTCGTGAAGTCGGGCAGGCGCAGATCGCGCAGCAGCTTGCCGCCGTTCGCGTGCGGGTTGGCGCTGATGCGTCTGTCGCCCTCGGGTGCGAGCGCGCGCAATTCGGGTTTCAGACGGTAATTCTCGTCGAACAGCTCTTCGGGCTTATAGCTCAAAAGCCAATCTTTGAGCAGCTGCATGTGCTCGGGTTTTTCCATGGTGATGGGGACTTGATGGGCGCGGAAGGTGTTTTCGATCTGCAATCCGTCCACGACCTTCGGGCCCGTCCAGCCCTTGGGGGTACGCAGCACGATCATCGGCCAGAAGGGGCGCTTGTCGCTCTTGCCTTCGCGCGCCTTTTTCTGGATGTCCTTGATCTCCTTGACGCACTTGTCCAGCACTTCCGCCATCTTCCTGTGCATTTCCATGGGCTCGGAACCCTCGACGAAGTAGGGTTTCCAGCCGCAGCCGTGGAAGAAGCTCTTCACCTCGTCGTGCGAGATGCGCGCAAACACGGTCGGGTTGTTGATCTTATAGCCGTTCAGGTGCAGAATGGGCAGCACCGCGCCGTCGGTGGCGGGGTTCAGGAATTTGTTGGAATGCCATGCCGTCGCGAGCGGGCCGGTTTCCGCCTCGCCGTCGCCGACGGTCACCGCCGCGATGAGGTCGGGGTTGTCGAATACGGCTCCGAACGCGTGCGCGATGGAATAACCTAGTTCACCGCCCTCATTGATGGAGCCGGGCGTTTCGGGCGCAACGTGGCTGGAAATGCCGCCGGGGAAGGAGAACTGTTTGCACAGTTTTTTCATCCCTTCATAGTCCTGCCCGACGTTGGGGTACACCTCGCTGTAGGTGCCTTCGAGGTAGGAGTTGGCAACGAAGAAGTTGCCGCCGTGGCCGGGGCCGGAGAGAAGGATCATGTCGAGGTCAAACTTTTTGATGACCCTGTTGAGGTGCACATACACGAAATTCTGCCCGGGCACGGTGCCCCAGTGTCCGACGATCTTTTTCTTGATCTGGTCGCGGGTGAGGGGCTCGCGCAAAAGCGGGTTGTCCAAAAGGTAGAGCTGGGCGGCGGCCAGATAGTTGGCTGCGCGCCAGTAGGCGTCCATCTTTTGGAGATAGCCGTCCGTCAGCGGCTGCTTTTCGGGGCAAGTCTGCGTTTTGCTCATGGTAGTCTACTCCTTTTTGTATTATTTTTTCATAATCTATTATAAACGAAAATTTGCAAAATTCAAGGGTTGTTTCAAAAAAATATGTGCGCGGAAAAAATTGTTTTTTTGTCACAGAAAGGAATCGTTAACTGAAAACGGCGTTCCGAATTGGGAACGATAACTGAAAAAAACGTTCGCGGCTTGCCCGGAAGAAAAATGCAAAGTTATAAAAAACTTTGGGAAAAACGGCGAAAATTACTTTACTAATTTAGCGCGATAAAGTATAATATCATAGTCCGCAGCGGAATGCGAAGCGGAGAAAGGAGTAAACCATATGAAAAAGTTTTTGGCAGTGATTTGTTCGCTTGCGGTTCTCGCGGGCGGTGTTGCGATGTTTTCGGGGTGCGGGAATGAAATTACGATTCCCGACGAAGAAGGGTATACCATAAAAAAGACGGCAATTTAATCGGCCATGACACGGAGTTTGCCATCAAACTGTGCGAAGATTTGGGGTACAAATACGAATTTGTATTTTTGAATAACTGGAACACAAAGGTGGTCGATTTGGATGCGGGGCGAATCGATTTGATTTGGAACGGGATGACGATTACGGACGAATTGAAGGAATCGATTTTGATATCCGACCCGTATATGCGCAATCAGCAGGTGTTGGTCGCCCCGAATGCTACGATAGGCGATTATACGGACTTGGCAAGCCTGTTGAATGCAGGTTCGATTGCCGTGGAAACGGGTTCCGCTGCGGAATTAGCCGTCAAGGCCATTCCGGGGATCGATACCTCGAAGGTGCGCCCGGTGCAGTCGCAGGCAAGGGCCTTGATGGAGGTTGGTGCGCGCACCGCCGATATTGCGGTCATCGATTATACGATGGCCAGCTCGATGACTGGCGAGGGTACGAGCTATGCCGACATATCCTATAAGGACGTTGGGTTTGAAGAGGAGGAGTACGGTATCGGGCTCCGCAAGAGCGATTCCGCGTTTTTGGAGAAAATCAATCAAAAGATAGCCGAATATAAGAGCAACGGGTATTTAGACAGTCTGTATCAAAAATATTTCGGCTAATTCGGATATTAACAAAGTAGGGTTGTCGGATGTTTTGGGAAATTATATTGGAATTGAGCGAGGGCTTCCTCATAACGTGCGAAATATTTGCCTTGACGCTCATTTTTGCTCTGCCCTTGGGGCTGTTGGTCGCGTTGGGGGCCATGTCGCGGTTTAAGCCGTTAAAGGCGGTCGTAAAAACAATCGTTTGGATAGTCCGAGGAACACCTTTGATGCTTCAAATCATGGTGATTTATTATGGCCCCGGGCTGTTGTTCGGTGTCCGCGGTATCGGAAATATGCTCGCGGTCATGATTGCTTTTATACTGAATTACGCCTGCTACTTTTCGGAAATTTATCGAGGCGGCATCGAGAGCATTTCCAAAGGGCAGTACGAAGCGGGGCAGGTGCTGGGCATGACGCGCTCGCAGATATTCTTCAAGGTCGTCTTGCTGCAGGTCGTCAAGCGCATCCTTGCGCCAATGAGCAACGAGGTGATGACGCTTGTAAAGGATACGTCGTTAGCTAGAATCATCAGCGTAATCGAAATTCTTTTTGTTGCGGAAACCTTTGCGTTGCAGGGAATCATCTGGCCGCTGTTCTTCACAGGGGTCTACTATTTACTTTTCATCGGCATCATACTGACGATCGTATTCGGCAGGCTGGAAAAGAAACTCAATTATTTCAAGGTATAAGCGTATGGCGTTTCTCGAACTGAAAAATTATCGCAAAAAATTCGGCGAAAACGAGGTGCTCAAAGGCATCTCCGTTTCGCTGGAAAAGGGAGAGGTGCTCGCCATTATCGGTTCCTCGGGCGGCGGCAAAACGACGCTTCTGCGCTGCATGAACTTTTTGGAGATGCCCGACGAGGGCGAACTGTACCTCGGCGGCGAAAAGCTGTTCGACGCGGCGGAAAAAAAGAGCTATTCCGACGCGGAGATCCGCGAAAAGCGTCTGCACTTCGGGCTAGTCTTTCAGCAGTTCAACCTGTTTCCGCAGTACACCGTATTCAGGAACATAACCCTCGCGCAGACCCTTTTGGCAAAGCAGGATTTCAAGCGCAAAAAGGCGGACTTTGCGGCGGTGTGCAAAAAGGCGCCGAAGGCGGAACGGAAAAAACTCAAAGCGGAACAGAAGCAGATCCTCGCCGAAATCAAGGCGAATCAGAAAAAGAGCATCGAAGAAAAGGCGGAAAATCTCCTCTCGCGCGTGGGGCTTTCGGAAAAGCGCGATTCCTACCCGTACGAGCTTTCGGGCGGGCAGCAGCAGCGCGTGGCGATCGCCCGCGCCCTCGCGCTGAATCCGGATATCCTCTGCTTCGACGAGCCGACGAGCGCGCTTGACCCGGAACTGACGGGCGAAGTGCTCAAAGTTATCAAGGGGTTAAAATCCTCCGACAGCACGATGATCGTCGTCACGCACGAAATGGAGTTCGCCAAGAGCGTCGCCGACCGCGTCATCTTCATTGCGGACGGGGTCATCGAAGAGGAGGGCACGCCGCAGGAAGTCTTTGAAAACCCGCAGAGCGAAAAGACGCGCGCCTTCCTGCGCAAGTCCTTGGAAGAGGTGTTTTGACGTGAAGGACATCGGACACATGACGGGGATCCTGTACCGCGCCCTGCTCAATTGCAGGACGGAGGAGGACTGCGCGGCGCTGTTGGGCGATTTGTGCACCTATCAGGAGATCGAGCAGATGGCGCAGCGCGCGGCTTCGGCACAACTCATCCTTGAGGGGAAGACGTACGCGGAGATCATCGAACAGACGGGCATATTCGGCACGGGCGGGGCGGCTATTCCCGTTTTCTGCCGAAAAACTGAACGGAAGATAAAAAAGGCGGCTCGGTCGGGCGGTCTTTTTTCCATTCATTTCCGGCATGCTTGGCATAGAAAACAAGTATTCGACAGCGCTTCGCTGATATGGTATACTGTCGGCAAAAACGGAAAGGAGAGCAGCGCGCGGCAAACGCGCGGCGGAATCAAGATGAAGATAATCGAAAACGAGCGATTCGGGCGGGAGCGCGCCCTGTACCGTTCGGACGGGCTGCTATTGAAAAATTGCCGTTTTGCGGGAGAAGAGGACGGCGAATCGGCATTGAAGGAGAGTCGCAACGTCGCCGCTGAACATTGCTATATGGATTTGCGGTATCCCTTCTGGCATGTACACGGACTCCGTTTGTCCGACTGCGTGCTGACGGAACATTGCCGCGCCGCACTATGGTACAGTGAAGAAATTGCGATTCAAAGTTGCATGATGAACGGCATCAAAGCGCTGCGCGAGTGCAGGGGCATAGTGCTCGAAAATGTAGCGGCGCATTCGCCCGAATTCGGCTGGCGGTGCAGGGATATAAAAATCAAAGACAGCTCCGTCGAATCGGAATACGCCTTTTTCGAGAGCCGCAGCATCCGCGCCGACGGGTTGCGCCTTGCGGGCAAATACACCTTTCAGTACACGAAAAACGTGCGCATTTCCCGCTCCGAGCTCGACACGAAGGACGCCTTCTGGCACGCGAAGAACGTTACGGTCGTTGATTCGGAGATCGACGGGGAATACCTCGGCTGGTATTCGGAGGGACTTACGCTCATCCGCTGCCATATCAAGGGCACCCAGCCGCTTTGCTATTGTAAAAATCTGAAACTCATCGACTGCACCACGGAAAACTGCGACCTCGCCTTTGAATACAGCGGCGTGCAGGCGGATATCCGCGGAGGCATCGATTCGATCAAAAATCCTCGCCGCGGCGTCATCCGCGCTGATTCCGTGGGTGAAATCATCCGCACGAGCGACAGCGTATTTCCCTCCCGCGCCCGCATTTATGAGGGACGGCGTACAGACAAAAAATGAGAATTTATACAGTCCGCTGCAAAAAAATGCAGCGGACTGGTCGCTTTTCTGCAAAAAACAGCGGTCATTGCCTTGCTTGTTCCGATAAAATGTGATAAAATATTCAGCAATAGGTTATCAGTGGGGAAACAAGGAGAGTATGGCAATGTTCAGTCCCGAAATCGAGAAGATCGACCGAAAGCAACTGCGCGAAATGCAGTTGGAGCGGTTAAAGCATATCGTCGCGTACGCGTACGAGCGCGTGCCCATGTATAAGGAGCGGTTCGATAAGATCGGACTCAGACCCGAGCATATCAGGACGCTCAAAGACATCGAAAATATTCCGTACACGACCAAGGACGATTTGCGAGACCATTATCCGTTCGGTCTTTTTGCCGTGCCGATGAAGCAAATTATCCGCCTGCACGCCTCGTCGGGCACGACGGGCAAACCCATCGTCGGCGGCTATACGCGAGGCGATCTGGACAACTGGGCGACCTGCATCGCGCGCATTCTCGTGATGGCTGGAGCGACGGACGAGGACATCTTCCACGTCGCGTTCGGCTACGGTCTGTTTACGGGCGGATTCGGTCTGCACTACGGCGTGGAGAAGCTGGGCGCTACGGTCGTGCCTGTTTCCTCGGGCAACACCGAGCGGCAGATCATGCTCTTGAAGGACTTCGGCGCGACGGCGCTCATCGCCACGCCGAGTTATGCCATGTACCTCGCCGAAACGGCGAAGAAGATGGGCGTTCTGGACGATTTGAAAGTCCGCCTCGTCTGCATGGGCGCGGAAGCCTCCACGGCGGAGATGCACGAATCCCTGCAAAAGATTTTGGGTGCCTTCCCCACGGAAAACTATGGGTTGACCGAAGTGGGCGGCCCGGGCGTCGCGGGCGAATGCCGCGAAAAGGCGGGCATGCACATCAACGAGGATATGTTCTACCCCGAAATCGTCGACGTCGAGCATAATAAAGTCCTCAACGAGGGCGAGCAGGGCGAAATGCTCATCACCACGCTCACCAAGGAGGGGATGCCCATCCTGCGCTACCGTACCAAGGACATCACCTCGCTCACATACGAGCCGTGCAAGTGCGGCAGGACGCTCGCGCGCATGTCGCGCGTGGTCGGCAGGACGGACGACATGCTCATCATCCGCGGCGTCAACGTGTTCCCG
>CAJFFD010000014.1:0-1131 GCA_904373255.1 uncultured Clostridia bacterium
CACGCGCAGGATCTCCGCTTCCGAACCCAGGTCGCGCAGCATTTTGATATACGTCTGCTCCGTTTTGGTACTTGCGGCGCCCGTGCCCAGCGATGCGGCTACGGCTTCGGGCAGGGGGATGAGGTGCTCGAACGGCTTTGCGCCCGCGGGGACGTAGTCTTCGCTTCGCGCGGCGAGCTGTTCCACGCGGTTGAGCACGCCGATGGTTATCTTTTTGCCGCAAACGGGGCATCTTCCGCCGTATTTTTGCGTTTCGGCGGGCGTGAGGCGAATGCCGCAGCTACGGTGCCCGTCGAGGTGGTATTTGCCCTCCTCGGGGAAAAATTCGATGGTGCCGCCGAACCCTTCCCCCGTCTCCAGCGCCCTTTTGAGGGCGGGGTAGGAGAGTTCTGTTTCGATGAGGTTGCATTCCCTGCCCAGCTTGGCGGGGGAGTGCGCGTCCGAATCGGAGACCATCGTATAGCCGTCCAGCATGGGTACGCGGCGGTTCATGAGCGGGTCGGAGGAAAGCCCCGTTTCGAGGGCATGAATCTGCCCCGCAAGGTCGCCGAAGCACTCTTCCAGGGTATCGAAACCCGAAAAGGCGCCGAACAGCGAAAAGTGCGGCGTCCAGATGTGCGCGGGGATGAACACCGCCTCGGGGCACACGTCGAGGGTGATCGCGAGCAGATCCCGCGAGGAAAGCCCCAAAATCGGCCGCCCGTCCGAGCGGATGTTTCCGATCGTCTCCAATTTGAGCGAAAGGCGCTCGGCGGCGTCGAGGGAGGGCAGAAGGATTACGTTGTGCACCTTGCGCACCTTTCCGTCATGCTTATAGATACAGCTGATTTCGCCCGAAAGCACGAAGCGCGGCGATACGGAAAAATCGCATACGTCCCGCAGTTTTTTGTCCGCGCGGATGCGGTAAAAGCCTTCTTCGGCAGGCTCGAGCGTCTCCTCCAGCTCCTCCCGCCACTTGGGGTGGGTAAAGTCGCCCGTGCCGACGAGTCCGATGCCCTTGCGGCGCGCCCACAAATCGAGGTGGGGGATATCCCCGTCCTTGCTCGTCGCGCGCGAATATTTGGAATGGATGTGTAAATCGGCTATGTACATGCCTCTATTATACCGCCGCACAAGCTATTTGTAAACCGC
>CAJFFD010000014.1:1186-34620 GCA_904373255.1 uncultured Clostridia bacterium
AAGGTGCAGTGCGATTTTTCCGCGATGATCTCCCCCGGGGCATACCGCGAATTTGTGCTGCCCGGGTTGATGCGCGAATGCGCAAGGCTCGACCATTCTCTCTATCATCTCGACGGGCCGGGCGCGCTCGTACATGCAGATGCCGTTTTGTCCATTCCCTCGTTGCAGGCATTGCAGTGGACGAGCGGCGCGGGGCAGAACGACGGCGGCAGCGAAGAATGGTTTCCCCTTTACGATAAAGTTATGGATGCGGGGAAATCGCTGTGGATTCAGATATATGAAGGGAAGCCGTACGTCTGGCTTGAACGCGCAAAGAAGATTGTCAGGCGGTACGGAACCCGCGGAATCTATTTTGTGTTTGCTCCCTGTTCCGTGGAAGACGCCGCGGAGTTGGCTCGCGGACTGAAAGTATGACGGAGGGCGGGCGAATGGCGGGATTCGGGCGATTGTGTTCCGTGCTGAATTCTGCCGCCGCGCGCTGCGCGGCACGCCGCAGATCGAAGCGGTAAAAGACGGGCAGGACGGCTTCAGCCGTCCTGCCCGTAAATCGATCAAAGTCCGGAAGCAGCGGCTTCCGCGAGGGCTTTGTTCTTTTCATAAAAATAGAAAAAGTGTTTTATGTACATATTCCTGTACCGGCTGCAGGTTGTGTCGCCGATGTGTCCTTTTACTGTCAGTTTCCAGCGGTCTTCGTCCGTGCGTTCAATGTAAATGGCGTCGAGCAAAACGGGGTGGATGGTCGGTCGCAGGTGGTCGTCGCGGTCAAAGCGGATCAGCAGGTCTTCGAACGCTTTGAGTGCGAACGGGTCTTTTCGGTCGAGCAACTGCAAAATGGATTTTTCTTTTTTGATCACGTTATTCATTGGTAAAACACCTCCTTCTATAATCATAGAAAGGAATAAAACGGATGATTTACCAATATTTGACATGTGTCAGATTATGACAGATTATTCCGATTGTTTTGTGTGGTTGACGGGCGAGGTTCGGGATCTTCGGCATTGAAAAAAAAGGACTGCTGACTGCGGCAGTCCTTTCTGCTGCGATGAAGGCGCTTTTTCAGGGAAAGGGAATATATAAGTTTTTTATCCGATTCAATAATCAAAAAAGCGATACCTGTGCAAAGGTATCGCTTTTTTCGATGTTTCGCAGTTCATCTGCCTGCGCTCTGCGGATCAGCTTCCCAGGCTTACCGCGAGTTTTCTGTACTTTCCGGGCGAAATGCCCATGTAATTGTGAAACTGACGGTTGAAATACGTTTCGCTTTCAAAACCGCAGGCAAAGGCAATCTCGCGGATGTTTTTGTTGCTCTCGAAAAGCATGATGGCGGCGGCATTGATTCGCTTCTGCTGGATATACTGCTGCGGCGTGATCCCGAATTGCTTTGTAAACAGGTTGGAAAAATAGGTGGGGGAAAGAAACATGATTTTCCCCAGATCGGCGTTGGAAATATGCGAATCGAAATGGCTGTCGATGTATTGCAGAACGGGAACGAACCGTACCGCTTCGGGGGCGGCGGAAACCGTGTCCGGCAGGAAAAAGGACAGCAGGTATTTGATCAGCCCTTCGCAGGCGATGGCGTCGGCAGGAGAATTGCACTGCTGATACCCGCCGACGTGCTGCAAAAGGTTGCGGAAAATTTCACCCACGAACGGCGGCGCCTCGGCTTCCCGCTTCGGCGGGTAAATGGTCAAATAGCTCGCCGTCGTTATATCGAAATTGAAATGGATCCAATAATGCCCCAGTATTTCGTCGCAATGCGCGTCGAAAATGGAAAAGGATGGGATAAAATACAGTTTCCCCGGCTTCAAGTTGAGCTGATAGTCCTGCAGATAGATCACGGCTTTCCCGCTCACGACATAATAAATACGATAATAGGGGAACAGCGTAATGAATCTGTTCCACGAATTATCCACGCGGTCAAAGCCCGCTTCCATGATTTTCAGCTCGATATGTTCAAAAGGAATCGGCGTCATAAAGCTGTCCTCCCGTTGCTTCCAGTATGACATAACGGCGGTATGATGTCAACCGAAAAAGGTAAAAAATACATAAAATTCGCATGTTTTTCACAAATAATCTGTAAATCGTGCAAGTATTTCATTAAATCTTATATTGCAAAATCCGACAAAATAGTTTACTATATAGTCAAAGGAAATAGTTGTCATAAGGAGAAAAAACGATCTCTATGTTCAAACGGATAGCGGCGGCAGTGTGCTGTGCCGCCTTATTGGCTGTAATCCCGTGTTCCGCCGTATATGCGGAAACGTTCGCCGCCAATACCGACAACGGCGGCAGCGGGTCAGACTTCAATGCCAAACCCACGGTCGTCACAAGGCTGGCGGATGCGGAGTCTCTTGCGTCGCTGGAAGCGGGGCAGGCTCCGAACGTCGTGTGGATGGAGGTCGATGCCTCTTTACAGGTCGTATCCGACGCGGGCGAGCCGCTCGGCTCCTTTGCGGAGATCTATGCGCAAGAGGTGAGCGGGGTATCCCTCCCCGTCGTCGAACCGCAGGGCGCCGCCGCCGTTACCGCGCTGGGTGCTTTCGTCGAAGAAACGCCCGTCGCCGACCTCGCGGTCGCGGGGGACGCCGGCATTCTGATGCAGGTGCGTTCGGAAATCCCGTCTGCGCGGCTGTATTATACGGCGGCTGCTGTAGAGGGTGATGCATTACTGCAAACTCAGCTGGGGCTTGCAAACACGGCGGGGGCGCAGGTCGTCGTAATCGAAAGCGGTGCGGCGGAGCGGGAGGCGGTCGCCTATTACCAGGCGCGGTTCAAAAGCGTCTGGGTTCTGACCGACGGTTCCGCCGGGCAGATCGCGGACGCGGTCGGCAGCGGGGCGTACGGCGTCATCGCGCCCGATGCGCAGCCTGTATATGCACTGTACGACCGCATCGAAGGGGCGGGGGAAGGCACGGTTCTCTCTCGCGCGCCCTTTATCGCGGCGCACCGCGGGTATGTGGGCATTCATGACGAAAACACGGTCGGAGCCATCGAAGACGCGGCAAATATCGGCGCGACGCACGCGGAGATCGATATTTACCGCACGGCGGATAACCAGATCGTGCTTCATCACGATACCAATGTCAATTACAACGGCGCATCCGTTCCCGTGAGCAGCCTCACGCTCGCGCAGCTGCAGACGATCGAGCTTTCGGGCGGAGATCGGATCCCCACGCTCGACGAGGTGTTCAGCTCGATGAACGCCGGCAATCTGGGCGATATGCTCCTGATTATTGAATTCAAGGGGCAGGACGCGCAGCTGGTAAATCTGTTTGCGCAAAAGGTGAACGAGTACAACGTTCTCCCGCGCGTGGTCGTCATATCCTTTTTCCCCGATCAGCTCCTGCGCGTCCGTGCGCAGCTGCCTACCGTTTCTACTTCGTATCTTCTGAATGCGACGGACGGGGCGGCGGAACGGGCGCTTTCGATGGCAAAATCGGTCGACGGCGGCATCGATATAACGAAGGCTGCCCTGACCGGGAATTACGGCAGCGGCACGACCGAGTCGGCGTACGCCGATTACTTCCGTACGATGGCAGACCGCGGGTATTCTTCGTGGATGTGGACGTACGAAACGCTCGATACCCCGCTTGCGATCACGAACGGAGTTACGGGCATCACCACCAACGACCCGAACGCAGGCAATCAGATCGCTTCGCTGAACGTTTCCGACGTGCTGGAAGTGAGCGAACTGCCCGCCGACGGCGATATTATAGAAATTTCCGCAACGACATACCGCGGCGAAACGCGCACCGTATCCGCGCGGGTCATCCTTCTCGGCGAGGGGAACGGCGAAGTGCAGGCGATGCTCGCGGCACAGCCTGAAAGCGGCGTCGGGCTTCTGACCGGCAGCGTAACCATCCGCGCCGCAAAACCTTCTTCCGACGGGGGCGGATGCAGTTCCGCCGTCGGGTTCGCGGGGCTGGGCGGGGCAATTCTCCTCGTCGGCGCAGCCGCCGCCTGCCTCCTTCGCAGGCGGGCAAAATAAGCCTTGCGCACAGCCGGGGGGGATCGAAAACCTGTTTAAAAAATTTTGTTTCCATATACAGAAACGGCAAAAAGGAGATCACAGCCCAATGAAAAAAATGTTTCGGATTTTTGCATTGCTGTTTGCCTTCGTCCTGGCGGGCGCGGCGCTGGCGGGATGCAGGCAAAGACAGGAGGGCGGCTCCGGCGGAAATGAGCCGATCGACATGAACGATTTTCCGCTTTACAATGAGGAGTATGCAGCGATGGATTACACACAGGAAGAATACGAGCAAAAGATGTCGCAGCCTTATTGGCTCGGCAACGTCATCTACAATGAACTTGCCCTGCCCATTGCGTACGAAGACGGGCAGGCATACGCGAATCTGCTGTACAAGCCGCTCAGGGTCGTCAGCGTCATGGATCAGACGTTAAAGACCACCTATACCGAGGGCGTCGATTATACGACCGATGCGGAAAACGGCAGGCTCCTGATTCCCTCTCCTCAACGAAAAGGTGATCACGGGAACGGCGGAGGACCACGGCGGAAATTTCCGTTCTGATCCCGAACAACGATTACGAAAAAGGGATCATGGACGCGATGACCGAAGGTTTCCGTCTGCAATACCCGAATATCACCTTCGATATTAAAACATTCTCTCTCACGAGCGGGAGCTACAACAATACCGTCACCATGCAGTACAATGCGGGAGTGCTTCCCGACATCGTGTGGTGCAATTCCGAAAACTTTTACTTCCTCATGAGCGGCGGCTATGCGCTCAACCTTGACCGCTTCGTCGAGCAGGCAGAGGCGGCGGGGGAGTTCGACTATGAGCAGGATTTTACCGACAAATTCCACGGGATGGGCGTGTTCGGCGAATCGCGCTACGCCATTCCCCGCTCGGCGGATACGGTCGTCTGCTTCTACAATAAGGAGATTCTCGCCGATGCGGGCGTGGATACGAGCATCATCAAAAACGGCTGGACGTGGAACGATTTCCTCACCGTCTGCCAGCAGGTGCGCGATTATTACGACGGGCAAGGGGATACCTCCTATTTCCCCATCGACTCCAACCTCGGCTGGGAGCCGGTCGCCTATTCCGTCATCCGCAGCTTCGGCGGGCAGGTTCTCAACGAGCAGGGCGAATTTGCCCTGACCCAGGATACCGCCGGCGAGGTCGTCGATTTCGTGCAGAATCTGGTCGACAGGAAATTTATCCCCGAAAGCGGCGAACAGGATTCTTCCTTCGAAAGCGGCACGGGCGCAATGCTCTTCCAGTCTACCAGCCTGGACAATTATGCCAACAGGGCGATCTTCCAGGACGACAGCGGCAATCCTATTTTCGACATCGTATCCTTCCCGCTCATCAACGGGCAGTCTTCCTCCATCGGCATGGGTTATGCGGGATACGCGCTCAACAGCCACCTCGACGACGAGGACGCAGACCCGATGGAACTGAATCTTGCGGCGGCATTCCTCAGTTATATGATGAGCCAGGACGGGCAGCAGCGCGCGGCGGAAGGCGGCTTGACCCTGCCTTCCATCCGCACGGATCTCTCTTATTCCAACCCCGACGCGAACTGGCATAAGGAATACAGTTCCAAATTCAATCTCGAAGCGTATACCTGGGGTTCGGACTATAAAACCGCGGGTCTGGATTTCCTCGGCTATACCGATCCTGTATTTTCCAGCAGCCTGATTTCGGCGATGGATTCCTTTGTCGGAACTTATGCCGTGCGCGATCCTGAAAATGCGTTCACTCGGTTCCGTGAGGAGGTTCAGTATGCATTTGACAGCGTCGTCACAGCCTGAACGGGAGGAGCAGGAATACAGGGGAGAGGGCATGCCCTCTCCCGCCGCTCCGAAAAAATATAATAAATTGCAGCGCTTCTGGCGGGAAAACCGCGAGGGTTGGATGTTTGTATTTCCCCTCGTCGTCGGGTTGGGTCTGTTCACGGCATACCCGATGATCCAGTCGCTCGTGTGGTCGTTTTTCAACTACACGGGCGCGACCTATTATTTCCCCGTCGGGCTGAACAATTTCATCTTCATTTTTTCGCGCGACATACATTTCTGGCGCGTGCTCGGCAACACCTGCTACTACGCTTTCGTCAGCGTGCCGATCGTTCTGGTGAGCGGCTATCTTCTGGCGTGCCTTGCCAATCTGCCGTACCGGTCGGTGGGTGCGTTCCGCGTCGTTTTCTATCTTCCCTGCGTCATTCCCGGCGTCGTTTCCGGTATGCTGTGGGACGATATGTTTGCGAATAACGGCGTGTTCAACGAAATTTTTGCCCTGTTCGGCGCGCACAGCGAGTTTTTCGATTCGGCAAACTCGTTTGTCGCCATCAGCTCCATTTTCCTGATGAATTTATGGAGCATAGGCGGCGGCATGATCCTGTGGCTTTCCGCATTCAAGTCTATACCCTCGCAGCTGTACGAGGCGGCAAAAATCGACGGCGCCGGCATTTTCGCGCGGTTCCTGCATGTCACGATCCCCGGCAGCGCGCCGATGATTTTCTTCAATGTCGTCACAATGCTGATCGGAACGTTCCAGTACAACGGCACGCTCATGCTGTATCCGCCCGAAGGCACCGGCTACCAGGACGCGCTCAATATGTTCGGCGTATACATCTATGCCGAGGCGTTCCGCCGCACGAAGTGGGGGTATGCCAGCGCGCTTTCGTGGGTGCTTATGGTGCTTGTCGGCATCGTTACGGCGGCTCTGTTCGGCATCCGGCGCCTCATCGCGGGCAAGGAGGAGTAAAATATGGCTGAATCGGCACAGAATATACTTCCCGCGGCAGACGCCGCCGCCTACAACCGCGGCAAAAAAAGGCGGTCGCTCGCATTCCGCATCTGTATGCACGTTCTGATGGTGCTGATCGGGCTGATCCTCGTGTTCCCGTATGTGCTGATGATCTCCAAGAGCCTGATGACAACGGAGGAGATCATCGGGGCGGAACTGATCCTGTTCCCCGCCGTGCCGCAGTTTTCCAATTATCTGCAGGTCTTGCAGGACAACAACTATCTGAGTGCGCTCGGCAACACGATGTTCGTCATCATCTTCAACCTGATCGCCGTGCCGCTGTCGGCAACATTTATCGCGTTCGGATTTGCGCGTTGCAAGTTTTGGGGCAAGAATGTGCTGTTCGGATTTATGCTCTCCACGATGATGCTCCCCGCGGTCGTCACGCAGATCCCTCTGTACAGCCTGTACAACACGTTCGGCTGGCTGAATACGCTGCTTCCGCTCACGATCCCGAATATCACGGGCGGCGGCGCGATCTATATTTTCCTTGCCCGCTCCTTTTTGCAGAGCCTGCCCAAGGATATTGACGACGCCGCAAAAATCGACGGTGCGGGGCCGTTGCGCAGGTATTTCTTTATCGGTCTGCCGCTGTGCAAACCCATCATCGTCTATATCATGGTCAACGTATTCACCTCCAACTGGGGCGACTATTACGGGCCTTTGATCTGGCGGCTGGACGACAGCTTCCCCGATACTTTCGCTTACGCGGTGTTCTATTCGTTTACAGATCAGAACGTCGGCAGCGATACGCTGAATATCCGCATGGCGGCGGGGGTTCTGATGAGCATTGTCCCCGCGGTGCTGTTCTTCATCTTCCAGAAGCAGCTGATCGAAGGGGTCGCCATGGACGGGCTGAAAGGTTAATCCCGAGGAAACATTTTTTATGAGGAAAGGAAAATTCAGGCAAGCACTCGGCACAATGTCGCTCGCGCTCGCTTCGCTGTTCGTATTCGGGGCATGCACCCATACTCCTTCGAACGGCGGGGAAACGCAGCTCGATTTCGATACGCGCGGTCTTACCGCACAGGAATACAGCGTGGCAAATCTGACCGCCGTCGACGATTACGGCCGCACGGTCACGGTCATTGACCCGTCGGATGAAAGCAGGCGCTACGTCGGTCTGTTCTATTTCACCTGGCTCGGTTCGCAGGGCATGACGGGCATATACGACGTAAACAAGCTCGAACAGCTGGGGGCGGATTCGCCTCTGTACGATACCGACGATACGACGGGCGCAAGTCCCACGCACCAGTTCCATTTTATGAGCGAACCGCTCTACGGCTATTATTCTCTGCGCGACCCGTGGGTGATCGCGCGGCACGTCGAACTTCTCACAATGGCGGGCATCGACTATATCCTGTTCGACTATACCAACTCCGTCACTTATAACGACGTTGTTACTCTCATTTTGCAGACGCTGGATACATACCGGCTGCAGGGGTGGGATGTGCCGAAGGTCGGGTTCTATACCAACACCGCGAGCGCTGCGACCATCCGCAATATTTATAACACCTTCTACGTCACAAATCAGTACAACGACCTTTGGTTCCGCTTCAAAGGGGACAGCCGCCCCGTCATCGTCGGCGTTTCCACCGCCAACGGCGGCGCGAGCGACCAGACGGATGCGTCGCAGTTCCTTTCCACAAGCGATCCGCTGTACAGCTATTTCAATTTTTATGAATCGCAGTGGCCTTCCACGGGCGTAGCGAACGACGAAAAAGGTCTTCCGTGGCTGCAATGGGGTACCCCCGTGCCGAACATGAACGGGAACATCTCCGTATCGGTCGCGCAGCATTCCGACGAATCTCCCTATTTTTCCGAGGAGCGCCCCACGTCTTCCCGCGGTTACGACGGTTACGAAGTACACGAAGACTGGTGGCTGGGGCAGAATTTCGGCTGGCAGTGGGACAACGCGCTCACCTATGCCGACGCGGGCATGGTGCAGAACATTTTCGTCACCGGCTGGAACGAGTGGACAGCCATTAAATACATCACCAACGACGGGCAGGGCGGTGCAGGCAGTACCAGCGGCTGGACGGGCAGGGATGTATTCTTTGTCGACGGTTACAACGCCGAATATTCGCGAGACATCGAGATGGGCAAGGCATTCGGCGACAGCTTCTATCTGCAAATGGTATCGGGCGTGCGCACCTTCAAGGGGAACGAAGCGAAGAAATACCGCATGGCGACCAAAACCATCGAAGATCTTTCCGACCTTACCGCATGGGACAACGTGTTCGTCGAATATGCCGACTTTGCGGGCGACGCAATGCCGCGCAACGGCGAAAACGCCGCCAGGGAACCGGGCGCGTACGTCGATAACTCCAACCGCAACGATATTACGTCCGTCAAAGTCATTCACGACGATACTTACGTCTATTTCCGCGTGGAAACGCTCGAGCCTGTAACCGAATACGCTTCGGGGGACGAGGGCTGGATGAACCTGCTGATCTCCGCCGGCGATACGGAAACGTCGTTTGCGGGATTTAATTATATCGTCAACCGCCATCCGGGCGAAAACGGAAAGACGTCCGTCGAAAAATGCAGCGAAAGCGGATTCAACTGGGCAGAAGCGGGCGAGGCGGAAATATACCGCAGCGAAAACACGCTGATCTATAAAATCCCACTCTCTGCGCTCGGCATGACGGCGGATAACGTCAGCTTTTCCTTCAAGGTGGCGGATAACGTGCAGTTCGATATGGACAAAGAACTGAACAGCCATATCCTCGACTATTACATTTCGGGTGACAGCGCGCCGATCGGCAGATTCGGTTTCGCTTATAACAAATAAAGATTTTATTGAGGAGGTTCTTGTACTGTTGTCGCTTTGCCTCGCGGTCGCGCTCGGCGTGAGCGTCGGCGTGGTCGGCTTTGCGGCAGACGACGAAACGCCCGTAACGGTTTCCGCCGTGGAAACCGTGGCATCGGAATTCACCGGCAACGGATTTACGATGCGCGTGGATCTCACGACGGACGCGGAGGGATTACCCAACCCGCTGACCGTGAACGGTACGGTAAGGTATTTCCGCAACGGTGTGAGCGCGGCGCTCGGCACCGCGCAAAGCAGGAACGGGTCTGTTGTAAAATTGTATTTCAAGGACGCAACCGGTCTTGCCTTTACGAACGGCGTTTCGGAGGCAGGGGATATTCTCGTGTTTCGTTCAGCAATACTTCGGGTACGTCGTACAAGGTCGAGGGAAATCTTGTCTATGAATTCGACGGCTCCGAATGGGCGGAATCGTCCCTCCCGGAGGCAACCATCACGAGCGTTGCCGGATTTACGCCTTCGGACGGCAACAGCGGTTTTCCGATCCGCCTGCATTTGAATACAAGCGTTTCGGTTTCGCTCGGAACCACGAATCTCGTGGCAGAGGAGGATCAGATTGCGAAGATCACCTATACCCGCGGCGATAACAGCGTTTCCGCCGGTACCGTTCAGGTGTACGGAACATGGATGTATATCTATTTCAGAACCAGTGCCGACCTGCCGCTCACGCTGGATACATTTGAGCGCGGCGACATTTTCTCCGTCGGCGAAAATATGACCGCTCCGTCACTTATGTGATTCCGGGTACCGTATCCTATATTTATAACGGTACGGCTTGGGTTCCCGGTTCGGAATTGCCTTCAGCCGTGCAGATCACCTGGCCGGAAGCGTTCGGTTCCTCCGCATGGGAGGAGGGGCATCAGGTGCGCGTTCCTTCCACGGGTCTGGAAAATCTCAGCCAGCACGGGCTCGCCTATGACCCGAGCATGTTGTCGCTGGTTACCGTCAAGAGCGGCGATTCTAAATATACGGCAACGCACATCTATGAAGAGGGCGGCTTGCTCACTTTCTTCTTCAACGGTTCCGGGTATGACGGGCAGAATCCGGCGGACGGCGATGTTTTGAGCGTCGGCGCAAACCTCCTCGTTTCCAACCGGAACGGAATCGAGTATACAAACGAAGAAGCCGTTACCTTTACTTATGACGCAGACTGCGGCATGTGGGTTCGCGGCGACGTAGAAGTCAGGCAGATCACCTGGCCGGATACGTTTGACGCCTCGGCATGGGCGCAGGGGCATCAGGTGCGCGTCCCTTCCACGGGGTTGACGAATAATAGTCAGCACGGGCTTACTTACGATGCAAGCATGCTGCCCTTGGTCACAATCGCCAGCGGGGAAACGAAGCACACAGCAACGCACATCTATGAAGAGGGCGGCTTGCTCACTTTCTTCTTCAACGGTTCCGGGTACGACGGGCAGCACCCGACGGACGGCGACGTGCTGAGCGTCCGGTCTTGCCCACGCGAACGGCGCGGCGGTGAACTATACTTACAGCGCCGAGGATGAGTGTTGGATTCGCGACGGCGTAGAACTCCCCGACGAACCGGATATTTCCGAACTCGACCCCATCGAAATCGAGTCGGTAACGGTCACGGACGTGGTGAACGGCAAAAACACCGATTCCACCTTCTTCATCAACAGCACTTCGACCAACACGCAGGATTTCGGCGATGCCGACTATACGGCGACGAATATCCGCAGCTATATCACGTTCACCTTCCCGAGCGGAACGGAAACGTCGCCCTGGTATGTTGAACGGCAGGGTCGCACGCCTCTTCATCCGCCAGGAAAATAATCCGAGCGCGAACATCAACAACGGGCAGATCCCCGTCGGCGGCATCCTGACCATCAAAGCAGGGTTCCGCATCCTCGAAACGGAAGCGCTGCAGGAAGATGTTTCCTACATTTTTGACGGAACGCAATGGATCGAGGGTACCGAACTGCCCGACGTTGCCGCGGATTTCACCTATGCGCAGACGCAGAGATCGGGATTCGAAAATAACGGATTCACGATGCGCGTGGACGTCGCTACGAACGCGGCGGATCTCGGCCCGGAGGGCATGAACCTCGATTGCGATGCGGGCATGAACGAATATATCACCTATACGCGCGGCACTGCGCAGGCGGTCGCGGGCGTTCTTCACCGCGACGGGGCAAAGATGCGCGTATACTTCAAAAATCCCGCGGGCGCTTCGTTCACCAACGGCGTTTCGCAGGAAGGGGATATTCTCACGATCAAGCAGGGATTCGAATTCCGCGACGTCAACGGGATCACTTACGTTGTTTCCGAAGATGTGAGCTTCCGCTTTGACGGCGGCGCCTGGATCAAAGCGGATGGCGGCGAGTATCCCGATCTTGTCAGCGTTATCGCGACGGGTGCGGAAACCAACAGTAACGGTCAATACGACGGCGCAGAGCCTCGGCGGGTTCATCGACATGCAGCTGACCGAAGATCTGCTTTCGCAGGTAACATATACCCGCAACGGCGTTTCGGTCAACGCGGTCTATGCTTACAGCCAGAGCAAGAGCGTTCTGTTCTGGTTCAGGGGTACGAACGGGCTTACCATGGCGGAGGATTCCCCCGAACCCGGCGATACCATCACCATCGGCGAGGGATTCCGCTTCGTTTCCAACGACAACAGGTACGCGGGCGAGTACTATATGTTCGGTGAACCTCTGACGTACATGTTTGACGGCGTGGCGTGGGTAACTCCGCGCGAGATTCCGGATCGCGATTATGCGAGCCTTACTCCCATCACCATCGATTCGGTCAGCACGGCAAACCCGAACGGTTCCGAGTCGGATACGGTGTTCTATATCACGACCACCTCTTCCAACGACAGGGTATTCGACAACAGCAACTACGACGACGTCTATACCGTTCTGCCGTACTTCTCCTTCGTGTATCCGAACGGCAATATCGCCGACGTGTGGTGCGCGCGCGTGGACGGCAAAGTGATCCGCCTGTATATTCATGAACCCGGTTCGCAGTCGAACATCGGCATGGCGACGATGCCCGAAGGCGGTGTTCTGACCATCCGCGCCGGATTCGGTATCCTCAATACGGAGGCTTTGCAGGAGGACGTTTCGTACGTCTACAACGGCACAGGATTCGTTGCGCTGAACGCGCCTTCCTCCGAAAGCGATTACGAAATCACCACCCCGAACGATACCCATATCAAAGTGGGGCAGGATTTGCAGATCGAAGTCAAGGCTGCCGACGGCATCACCGCATATTTCCGCTATGCCGTCAACAATAAGGAAATTGCAACCATCTCCTCGCTGGGCGTCCTGCGCGGATTGTCGGAGGGAACCGTCACCGTTTCCGTGTGGTACGGCAATCTGCCCGTCAAAACGGTAACGATCGTTGTCGACCCGCTGCAGAAGGAAGATATTGAAAGCTTTGAAATCGTAACGGATATAGATCAGTTCATCATCCCCGTAAACGGCAACCCCTCGGGCAGCACAAACTATTTCTACGAAACGGTCGTCGAGAGCGGCGGATACGTTCTGATGGGGCAATATACCCTGACGAACGGCGTCAAGGTCAACGTCGAAATCACCGCGGACATGATCGGAAAGCAGGACTTTGCAGAGGCGGGGAACTATGCGGTCATCATCACCGACCCGTTGAGCGAAATGACGGCGGAAATTGAAGTCGAAGTCATCAACCAGCGCGTCGTCGGAACGTTCAGCTCCCTGGGCGTGAGCGGCTATGACGTTGACGACAGCCGCAACGCATCCGGCACCTGGAACGGGCATATGATGGTCGGTATGGACGCGTTCTCCACCAACACCCTCAACATGACGGGCAAAAATACCGCAGAAGCGGCAGTGTTGCGGGATATGTCGAATTATATCGTCTATGAAGATGCCAAGGACGGCGTCGTCTACCAGAACACATACGACGAACAGGGGAAAGCGGTCGATACGCCCATTTCGCTGTGGCAGCTCGGATCGCGTTACCTCGTGTTGATCCGCCCGAACGGATATTCCGGAACGAAGGGTTACGGCGTGATCGACGGCGAACAGATCCCCATTTACAGGCAGGGCGACAAGATCACCTTCAAGGCAGGCATGCCCGCCTATAAGTTCATCGGCAATGCGGATAACACCGCAGGCTACTACATCGTCGAGGGCGTGCGCGAATCGGATATAACCTATTATTGCTACGAGGATAACGGCACGAGCAGCTTGTGGCAGCTGTACATCGAATACACCGATTTCACGGTCAGCGAATCGATCGAAATCGAGGCGGGTGCGGCACAGCCGATTGGCGCGGTGCGCGTCCCCGCGGATGCTACGACGGGTACGTTCACCTATCAGTCGTCCGATCCTTCCGTTGTCACCATCAACGAAGTCGGTACGATGATCGGCATGTCGACGGGCGAAGCCAGGATCACGATTACGCTGTCGGGCGGCAAGGACGAAAACGGCGAAGACCGCGCTCCGATCACGAAGGAAGTCAAGGTTACGGTCGTACGCGGCGTCAGCAAGGTGGAAGGTTCGATCGAGGTTCGTCAGGGCGAGGAAGTCGACCTTTCGCAGTACTCCGTCGTCGTGACCTATACCGACGGCACGACGGAGGAAATCAAACTGAACGACGAGCGCGTCGTCATGGATCAGATCAACACCGACGAACTCGGTACGCTCACTTACAGGGTCTCGGTCACGATCAACGGCACCCCCGTGCGCGGCACGCTGACCGTCAACGTCGTTGCGGCAGGCGGATGCAGCTCCGCGGTCGGCGCGGCGTCGGCAGGCATCGCCGCGGCGGTATTGCTGGCGGCGGGCGCAATACTCTTTGTCCGTAAGAAAAAGTTAGGTTAACAGGATAGGATTGCAGCGGGTGTCTGCACTGGCGTGCGGGCGCCCGCTTTGCAAAATGCACGGAACGATACTCTTTTCAGCTATGTTTAAAATCACGGAAATTCAATGCGAATACAAAAATAACCCTATCGGGCTGGGGTGTACGGCTCCCCGCCTGATGTGGAAGCTATCCTCCGACCCTGCCGCGCAAACGGCATACAGGGTCATTGTCAGCGCTTCGCGTACCGCTGCCGAGCGCGGCGTAGGGGATTTATGGGATAGCGGCGTCGTGCGCTCCGCAACCGCGTTCTGCGCGGAATATGCGGGGAAAAAACTCTCTTCGCGCATGCAGTGCTGGTGGCGGGTCACCGTTTTTTCGGGCGATTCGTACGCGGAAAGCGAGGTCGGCTCTTTCGAAACGGGCTTGCTGTCCAGGAAGGATTGGAAGGGTACATGGGCGGCAATGCCCGCGCAGCGTTCGGGGGCAACGATGCTCCTGCGCCGCGAATTCGACTTGCCCTGCACCCCTGTCCGCGCGCGCGCTTATGTCTGCGGGATCGGGTTCCACGAACTGTTCATCAACGGGCAGAAGACCGGTACCGCCGTACTCAACCCTTCCCTGACCGACTATTCCCGCCGCGTGCCGTGCTGCGCTTACGACATTACCCCCTCCCTCCGAACCGGCAAAAATGTGTTGGGATTGGAAGTCGGGCAGGGCTGGAACGGCGCAAAACAGGCGTTGATTCAGGTCTATGCCGAGTGCGAAGACGGGCAGGAGACAGAAATCCATTCCTCTGTAAACGGCGGGTGGTACGTTGCCGCCGGCCCCACGGTCGAGGCAAGCATTTACGACGGCGAAATCTACGATGCGCGCCTGGAGGAGTTTATACCGAAAAACTGGTCGACGGCGGAATACACCGCTTCGGCTTCGAAGGGCTGGATGCCCTGTGTGTACAATCCCGGCCCTGCCGGTAAAATTGAAATGCAGTCCGTCGAGGAGGAATGCGTGCTGCGCGAATACAGGTGCCGTTCTCTGACCTCGATGGCGGACGGCAGCCTCGTGGCGGATATAGGCAGGAACATCGCCGGCTGGGTTCGCGTGCGCGTGCGCGGCAGGCGCGGCAGCCGTATCCGCCTGGAATACGGCGAGCGGCTGAAGCCGGACGGCAGTGTCGACCGCTGCAATCTCCGCAGCGCGAAAGCGACGGATCTGTATATCCTGAAGGGCGAAGGGGAGGAGGAATACGCCCCCCGGTTCACCTTCCACGGATTTCAGTATGTTCAGGTCTTTTTGGAGGACGGGTGCGAACTTTTATCGCTCCGCGGCGAACTCGTATGCAACGCTACGCGTGCCGCCGGTTCGTTTGAATGTTCCGACGGCGAGCTGAACGCGCTCCACGCGATGGCGGAGATCACCGAGCGGAACAACCAGCAGGGCGTGCTTACCGACTGCCCGCAGCGCGACGAGCGCTTCGGCTGGCTGAACGACCTGTCTTCCCGCCTCTATCAAACGGTATATAACTGCGGCATGGAGCGGTTTTTCCCGAAATTTGCGAACGATATTGCCGATACGCAGCTGGAAAACGGCGCCATTGCCGATACTGCCCCGTACTATACCGGCGGCAGACCGGCAGACCCCGTCTGCAATGCGTATCTGCTGATGCCGTTTTTCTCGTATCAGCTGTACGGCGACGCCCGCTTTGTGCGGCAGATCTACGGCGGCTGCAAAAAATGGGTCGACTTTCTCCTTTCGAAATCGGAAAATTACATAATGCAGTATTCGTATTACGCCGATTGGGTCGCGCCCGAATGTTTCGGCGAGCATACCGATAACCTGTATGTTTCCTCCGTGTTCCTGTATTGGCAGCTGAAGCTGCTTTCCCGCCTGGCGGGGATTGCGGGCCGCGGCGAGGATGCCGCTGCTTATGCCGAACATGCCGAGCGCAGCGCCGCGGCGATCCGCGCCCGATATTACGATGCGCGCGCACACCGGTTTGCCGGAGGAACGCAGGCGGCGGATGCGCTTGCGCTTTCCCTTGGAATTGCCGAAGAGGGCGAACGCGCCGCCGTGGCGGAAAACCTTGCGGCAAACGTGCGCAAACGCGGCTATCATTCCGCCTGCGGGAATATCGGGTACAGGCATCTGTTCTATGCCCTCGCCGACAACGGCTACTTCGAAACGGCGATGAGGATGCTGAAAAATCCGGAATATCCAGGCTGGGGATATATGCTCGCGAGCGGAGCGACCTCCGTGTGGGAGCGCTGGGAGAGCGAAATGAGCAGCGAAATGGACTCCTTCGATCATCCCATGTTCGGCAGCTACGACGCGTTTTTATACCACTATCTGGGCGGCATCCGCATCGACGAAGATGCGTTTGCGTGCGACCGCGTCACCATTGAGCCGGTACTTGCGGAAGGGATCGGCTATGTCCGTTCTTCGTTCGGCACAGTGCGCGGAGAAATCCGCTGCGAATGGCGCAGGGAAGGGGAAAACGTCCTGCTGCACGCCGAAATCCCGCAGGGAGTTACGGCGAAGGTCGTGTTCGGCGGCAAAACATCGGTCGTCGGCTGCGGATACTATGACTTTTCCTGCGTAAGCAGCTGCGTATCCGCGATCGCCGCGGCGGAATAGCGGAGCGGAAAACAATAAAAAAGGAGTGACAGGCACGCGTGCGGAACCGGCGCTCCTTTTTCTTTGGGCGGAAAACGCCCGTGCGGCATCCGTACTGACGGGCGGCGTTTTTTGCCGGCACGGAAGATCGGGCGCCCGTTTGGGAATTCATGAAAAAAGGAAAATACGGAAATGACGGAACAATCGAAAAATATGTTTAGCGGAAAGAATATAACGGAAATGCTGCGGGGCGCCGACCTGAGCGCATTCCGCCCCGTCGTGTTCTGGAGCGTAAATTCCTGCCTGCAGGAGGATGAACTGCGCCGCCAGCTGCGCGAAATGAAGTCGTACGGGCTGGGCGGGGTCGTGTTCCACGCGCGGGCGGGCATGACGACGGAATACCTCTCCGAGGAATGGTTCCGCATGGTCGGCGTCAGCCTGCGGGAAGCGGCGTCGCTGGGAATGCGCGTGTGGATGTACGACGAATTCGGCTGGCCGAGCGGATTCGTCGGCGGCAGGCTTCTCGCCGAACGCGAAAACCGTGCCCGCTATCTCGAATATGCGGTGAAGGACAGCTTCGATGCGGCGGCGTATGCCGTCTATTCTCTGGACGGCGGCGCTCCGCGCCTGCTTTCGCCGGGCGAGCGCGCGGAAAAATATCATACGCTCTATCTGCGCTATTCCGACGCTTATGCCGATATTCTCAATCCCGACGTCACCGATCAATTCATTGCGGCAACGTACGAGCCGTATTGCGAGCGTTTTGCCGCGTCGTTCGGCAAGGAGCTTATCGGATTTTTTACCGACGAGCCGCAGTATTACCGCTATGCCACGCCCGTTTCCAAGGTCACCGAGGCAGAATACGCAAGACAGTACGGCGAGGACTTGAAGAGCGGGCTTATCTATCTGTTTCTGGAGGACGAGCGCGGCTATCCGTTCCGCGTCAGGTACTATAACCTGATGAACAGGCTCTATTGCGAAAATTATTACAAAAAATTGTACGACTGGTGCAGCGCGCACGGCTGCATGCTCACCGGCCACAGCGTCGAAGAAACGTTCTTTTTTACGCAGATGTGGGGCGGCGCGGATTGCGCCACAAGCTACCTGTACGAGCATATCCCCGCCATCGACAACCTCGCCAAGTATTCGCCCGCATCCATATCGGCGAAAAATGTCGGTTCGGTCGCCGCGCAAACGGGCAAAAACCTGGTCATGACCGAAACATTCGGCTGCAGCAGCTACGGCGTAACCCCGCGAGAACTTCGCCTGATCGGCGATAAACAGTATGTGTTCGGCGTCGATCTTATGTGCCAGCATCTGTACAACTATTCGCTGGCGGGGCAGGGGAAGATCGATCATCCCGTTTCTTTCGGCCGCACGCTGCCGTGGATCGGCGGGTATAAGACGATGAACGATTATTTTGCGGCGCTGGGGTATCTGATCGCTTCCTCAAGGGAGGAGGCGCAGGTCGCCGTCGTAACGCCGATGGAGAGCGTCTATCTGGATTATATCCGCCTGCATGAAGACGCCGCGCGCGAGAACGTCGATATAGGGTTCGCCGAAATCGCCGCGCAGCTGAAAAAACGGGGCGTGGCATATCATTTCGCCAACGAAAAGGTTCTGGAAAAACTCGGCGGCGTGCAGGGCGGCAGGCTTACGGTGGGCGGGCGCGCATACAGCGCAGTCCTTTTGGCGAATTGCCGCGAATTGAAGGGCAATACCGTGCGCCTTCTCGGTCAGCTCCTCGCGGAAGGAGGGAAGCTCGCCGCAGCCGGCGCACAGCCGATGTATGCAGACGGTGTGCGCACCGACCTTTCGTCCGTCCGCGCAAACATCACGCTTGCGGAACTTCCCGTCCCCGGCGCCGTGCGCGATGCCGCGCTGGATTATACGCTGCGCACCCTCCCCGGCGGAAAGCGGTTTTTCTTCGGCGTGAACGAGAGCGATCATTCCGTCCGCGTGGAACTGAACGGCTCTTTTTCGCAAATCGATGCGGAAACTCTGGAAGGGTACGCGCCGCAGAGCGTCTTCGAGGTTCCGCCGCACGGCTCGCTGCTTGCGGAAGAAAACGGGGATTATTCCCTCGCCCCCGTCCGAGCGGAGCATATGCGGGAGATCGTGCCCGAATTTTACTCCGCCGGGCAGAATTGCCTTACCATCGAAAACGTCAGCGTCGGGCTGGAAAACGGCGAGGTTCTGAACGGGTATCTGTACGGCGTATACGAAACGTTGGTCAAGCGCGGCTACCGCGGGAAGATCCATGTTTCCTTTTCCTTCCGAAGCGACGCCGCGCGCAGCATCCGCCTTACTGCGGAAAAGCAGGAAGTCCGGAACGAACGGTTCAACGGCGAGCCGATTCTTTCGTTTGCGCAGAGCGAAGAGGATATAAATTTCAAAACGGCTCGCCTGCAGGCGCGCCGGGGCGAAAACGTGTACGAGTATGACGCTGAACTTACGGACGCCGCGCAGGTTCGTTCCGTACTGTTTGAGGCGGGGGTACCCGAAAGTCTGCGGAATTGCTTCAGCTATTCGACCTATATGGAGCAGATCTATATTGAGGGCGAATTCGACGTAAAAAACGGCGAGTTGGTCGCCGCCCGCCCGAAAACGGCAGGGAATCTTACGGCACAGGGCATGGAAAATTTCTGCGGCTGTGCCGAATATACCTTTACGGCTAAGGCGGAGGGCCGCGTCCGTCTGCGTCCCGTCGGAAAGTTTGCCATGTGCGAAATTTTCTGCGAAGGGAAAAGGGCGGCGGTTCTGCTGGGCGACAGCGCCGAAATGGAACTGGGTGCGGGAACGCATATCTTTACCGTGCGATGCACGTCCACGATGCGCAACCGTTACGGAGCCTTCCACTGCGTACGGGATGAAGGGCAGGGCGTTTCCCCCGATTGCTTTACGCTGCGCGGAAAGTGGACGGACGAACATACCAATCCGGACTATACGGCGGAGCGCAAAACCGAGCCGTTCGGTCTGTATTCGGTTATTCTGACGTATTGAGCAGGCGAAAAAGTTTTGCGCGGGCGGAACACGGCGACCGTGCGGCGGTATGCAAAGTTTGGAAAAATGCTCCGATTCCCGGCAAAAAATTATATCCGGAGGGATGCCCAAGTACGGGGCATCCTTTCTTGTATAGCGAAAACCCCGCGGATCGTCCGCGGGGTCGCAAAAGGGGGTGCCGGTTTATAAAAGGAGCGGAGTCCGCCAAAAAAACAAACAACCCGCGCAAAAACGCGGGTTGTTTGTTTTCGCTTTATTTGAGGCTTGTCGGGCAGGAATAAATTTTATCGCGCGTGAATTGTTTTCTTAACTCTTGCGCGAACCGATTCGCTTCTTCCTTCCCGAATCTCTTTGCTTCGGCAAAATTATCGCGCCACGTTCCGTCTGCGCAATAGTAGTAAGTTTTTCCCTCACTCGTTGCCTTTATGTAATAATATATTTCGGGATTAGCCGAAACGGAGTCAGGGTCGGGAGTGAAGGGGACTTCCTTGATCGACCCGGTAACGTAGATGCCGTGCCTGAATTTGTTTGTACCCATGCTTTCCTCCTTATGCTGCAATTATTGTTTTTCGTCGTTACCGCCGCGCTTCGGCAGCCGCGCACGGTTTTGGCGTTTTTCCGGCTGCCCGTCCGCCTGTTCCGGCGGCTCGGGTTCTAGGCAAGCCCTCCAGTTCTCAGCCGAAAGGTTCATCCGCTTTGCGGAAATAAATTCGCTCATCGCGAGGCAGCTTCGCTCGATCCCGTATGCGTTGTTGGAGTAGCGCGCTGTTCTGTCTGCGGAGATGCCCAGGCTGCGCGCCGCGCCGAAGGCGTCGATGTCCGCGCCGAGGAACAAAAATTCCCAGGAGTATTTCTCCTTTTGGTGCGCGATTTTTTCTTTTTCCTCCTCCAAGGAATACTCGCGGCTGGCATTTTCCGCGCCGTCCGTCGTGATGATCACGATCACTTTCGCGGGGCGTTCAGCCTCCGGCGTGTCGCGCAATTGCGCGCCGACGACATCGATCGCCGTGCCGACGGCGTCGAGCAGGGCGGTCGAGCCGCGCGCGTAATATTCCTTTTCGGTGAGGGGTTTGACGTCGCGAAGACTTGCGCGGCTGTACAGCACTTTTGAAACCGAGTCGAATAAAACGGTGGTCACGCGCGCCTCTCCCGCGAGCGCTTTTTGCTTTTCGATCATCCCGTTGAACCCGCCGATCGTGTCCTGCTCTCTTCCTGCCATCGAACCGCTGCGGTCTAAAATGAATACCAGTTCTGTCAGATTTTCGTTCATTGCACACCTCCGTCTTTGTCGTTTTCGCTCTCTTCGGGTTCGGCGCTTTCCGGCTCCTGCGCCGGATCGCCGCCCGCCTGTGCGTTCTCTTCCGCCTGCTTTTTTGCGCGCAGCTCCGCGAGCCTGCCCTGCAGTTCGGCTAGGTTTTGTTCCAGAATCGCGATGATGTCGTCGTGGTTGACCGCAAAGGTGAACGTGGCGATAAAGTAACCGTCGATGCCCTCGTAACCGGCGGGCATATCGTCGAAGGGGCAGCTGTTGCAGGCTACGCCGCAAAGCAGCCCGATTTCGCAGAACGGCTTTAAAAATTCGCTTTCCAGCTTATTTTCGATGATTTCCGATTCGTCGTCGCATTCGCGTACGGATTTGCCGTAATCGAGCCAGTCCCAGCGGAAAATTCGCTCCGCCTCTTCACTGCCCAGGGTCGCCTCCACATACCTGCCGCGCTTATAGCGCAGAACGACGTCGCACATCGCATAAATTTCGCCGTCGTCGTCCGTTTCGGTGTTGGAAACGAGTTCATATACAAATTCGCGCTGTTCCTCCGTCAGCTCCTTCAGGCGCTCAATGTTCCAGGCGCGGCGGCTCCTGAAGAATTCCTCCGCATCCCGCCGCGCGAGAGGTTCAGACATATCGAAGGAACAGCAATCCATTCGCGCTCTTTCGCAAATGGGGGGATCGATTTGCGAAAGTTGTCGCAGCGCCGAAACCGGAGGCTGCGGCAGCCGCGGCGGGGCGAATTGCTCGGCGGGAATCACGGTTGTGAGTACCTCTTCGAGCGGCTTGCCCATAATTTTTGCGATCGCCACCAGCGCGCGCATATCCTTGGGGAGCGAACCGCGGCGCTCGTACGTCCAAACGTCGTTGTTCGAATAAATTTTCCCGCGGTCGGGGTATACCGCCATATACGCGTTGATCAGATCCGCAAAATCCTGGCGGTTCAGATTGTTCGCAAAGATATATGCCTGTATGTTTTTGCTGAACGGGCTTGGCTCCTGCTTCGGCTTCTTTTTGATGATCGGTTCCTGCATATTTTCCCTCCGCAATGTATTTGCAGGGTATAGTGTAACAGATTTTTCCGAATTGAGCAACTACCGTCTGTAGTTATTTTATGCGAACCTGTGCGGAGCGGCGCAGAAAACGGGCGCGCCGGCATTTTTCCGGCGCGTGGATAATATGTATAGGGCGGAGGGTTTTGCATGAAGCGTTTCGTCCTGTTTCTGTCCGTTCTGGCGCTCGTTCTGCCGCTGTTTTCCTTCGCGGGGTGCGCGGGCGGCGAGGTACCGCGGAGCAAATACGATATTTCCGCCGAATACGAGGGCGGCGTTCTCACCGCCGAAATGTCGTTTACCTATCATAACGCCGAGGAGTGCGAAATGCCCGCGCTCGAGTTCAACCTGTACGGCAACGCCTACCGCGAGGGCGCGGCGCTCCCGCCCGTTTCCCGCTCCTACCATGCCAAGGCGTATTATAACAGCGACAGCTACGGTTCCATGGAGATAACGGAAGTTTCCCCCTGCACGGCGTGGGAGGTGTGCGGGGAGGACGAAAATATCCTGCGCGTCGAGCTTGAAAAGCCTGTGCCGCCCGGCGGGGAAACGACGATCGCGGTCAGATATACTCTGACGCTCGCGGAGGTCGAACACCGCACGGGCATCGCGCGCCATGCCGTCAATCTCGGCAATTTCTACCCCGTTCTGTGCGTCTACGAGCCGGAAAACGGGTTTTACGAGTGCGAATACATCGCGCACGGCGATCCATTTTACAGCGAGTGCGCCGACTACTTTGTCGAATTCACGGCGGGGGAGGAATATGTCGTCGCGTCGTCGGGCGAAGTATCGGCGGCGACGGCTGCGGGGAGCAAAAAGAGCTATTCGATGCAGCTTTCGAACGCGCGCGACTTTGCCATCGTTCTGAGCGACGGGTTCACGCTTTTGCAGGGCATGGCGGGCGACGTGAACGTGCTCTATTACTTCTATGACGACGAAAACGCCGCCCGAACCTTGGCGCTGTTGAAGGAGAGTTTGACTTATTTTTCGGATACGTTCGGGAAATATCCGTACAAAACCTATTCCGCCGTGCAGACGGGATTTTGCTACGGCGGCATGGAATATCCCGCGCTCGCAATGCTGTCCGACTCCCTCGAACAAAGTTCGTACGAGTACGCCGCCGTGCATGAAACGGCGCACCAGTGGTGGTACGCCGCCGTCGGGAACAACGAACTCGAACACGCCTGGCTGGACGAGGGGCTCGCCGAATATTCGACCGTGCTTTTCTTTGAAAAACATCCGCAGTACGGGCAGAGCGGAGCGGAGATCGTGGAGGGTGCACGCAGGGTGTACGGCGCCTTCCACACCGTGCAGGAACAGCTCGCGGGCAGCGAGGATACCTCGATGAGCAGGCACCTGCGCGACTTCGGCGAATACGAATATGCCGTTCTCTCCTACGACAAGGGGATGCTTTTATTCGATACCCTGCGCGACGCGCTCGGGGAACGGCGGTTTTTGTCCGCGCTGAAAAAATACTGCCGCGAGAACGCGGGCGGCATCGCAGCGCCCGAAGAGCTGAAGTCCGCCTTCGGCAACGCGGGCGGGCAGATCATCGAACAATACGAAAGCGGAAAGGTATAAAAAGAAGGGCGCATCCGCAACGGATGCGCCCATTATGCGCAATAACAATATTCCGCGGTACCGCCGCGCGGGGCGTTCCGTTCAGTGGCAGCCGCCGCAGGTTTTGCAGTTGCCGCTGCACTTTTTGGCTGGTTTTCCGGTGGCGGAATATATTTCGCCGCTCCAATCGCGCGCGGCTCTCTCCCCGCAGGCGGGGCAGGCGACGGGATCGTCGTATTTTTTTACGAGTTCTTCAAATTTTTTGCCGCATTTCGGGCATACATATTGCAAAACAGGCATCTTTTTATTCCTCCTTCTGCGGTGCGGGCTCCGCGTCCTTTTCCGTTTTTTTGCCTTTGGAAAAGTCCTTTTTCATGGCGCCGAGCAGCAGCGATTTTTTGGTGCAGACGTGTACGACGTAATGGATGAGGAACACGATCGCGCCGCCGGTGTTGCAGATCACGTCGTACATGGTATCGGTCACGGGGCGGTAATAGTTCCCGTCCTCGCCGAGGATGGGAACGCCCTGGGCATTGTTGCCGAAGAGCATATCGCCCGAAAACTCGAAAATTTCCCAAAGCAGCGCGAGGGCGAGCGAGGTCGCCACGCACACGAATACGACGTAAACGGGCCGAGCCTTCTCCGCGTCGCTGAGCTTGCATACGAAGAACAGCCCGATCACGCTGCCGACGTAGCCGAACGCGAAGTGCAGAACTTTATCGTAACCCGTAATTTTGGCGCTGAACTGGAGTACAGAGCCTAAAAAGGAGGCGATAAAGGCGTAGATCACGAAAAATACATAGATCGAGTCGCTGATCTTATCCTTGAAGATCGGCTTGAAAATGAACGGCACGAGCCACAGCGCTATGTTGACCGCTATGACCGCGATGTTCGTACCCAAAAACGGCGCAACGGCGTTCCAGACGGTCAGAACGGTCATCGTTACGAACATGAGTGCGGAAGCTATATAGACGAAGAGCATCGCCTTCGAGATGCGTGCAGGGGGGGGGTAGCTGTTTTCTTTGCCATTTGCAAATTTATTATCCTCCATGGCGGGGGACCTCCGTATCCGACGGAATGAGACAGGCATTATTATAGCAGGTTTCTCCGCGTTTTACAAGCTTTTTTGCGCCCTCATAAAAGGAGGCTCCTCCGCATACAATAAGTAGAGAGCTTGCGAGCAAAATTTCGGCGCGCCCCGGCGGAAACCGCGGCAGAGCGTGCTTTTGGGAGGACTGCCTATGCGCCTGTTTGAAGAGATATTATCCGCCGCGGGGTTCGACGAGGAGCTGGCGGGCGGGGCGAAGGTCGTGCTTTTTGCCGGCAAGTGCGGCTATTTCGAGAACGTAAAGAGCATTTCCGCCTTTTCCGACACCGAAGTTTCCCTCCTGTTGAAGCGCGGCGAGGTGCATATTGCGGGCAGGGGACTGTGCGTCGCGCGGTACGGCGAGGGGGATCTTCTGCTCAAAGGGGAAATCGAGCGGGTGGAGCTTGCGGGAGGCAAGGTATGACGCCGCTTTTTGCCGAGGAGTGGCAGGTGCAAGCAGTCGCTCCGTTCCGCGCCCTCGATAAGCTCGCGCGGCGGGGTATTTTCGTCTACGACGTGCAGAAAATCGGCACGACTTGCCTGAAATTCCGCGCAAAATCCAAAGAAAGCGAAAAAATTTTTGCAATTTTCCGCGGTTCGTGTTATACTGTAACAAAGTGCAGAAGCGTGCGCCTCAAGCGCCTCGCCGACGCGCTCGTGCGAAGGCCCGGAATTCTGGCGGGAGTGCTCCTGTTTTTTGCGCTCGGGTTTTGCAGCAACCTCTTTGTACTCGACATCCGCGTGGAGGGCAGCGGCGCCCGCTACGAGGAACGCGCCGTGGAGATCCTGCGCGAAAACGGTCTGCAAGCGTTTGCGCCATTCGGGGAGGACAAGGCGGCAAAGGCGGGCGCGGAGCTTTTGGGGCTGCCCGGCATCGTGTTCGCCCAGGTGCAGAAGAGCGGCTGCATCGTCACGGTTACGCTCGAGGAGAGCGAGGAAACGCCCGTGCCCGTCCGCGGGAGCGATCTGAAAGCGCCGGCAGACGGAGAGGTGGAAGAAATCACCGTTCTGCGCGGCACGGCGCTCGTTGCGGCGGGCGATACCGTCGAAGAGGGGCAGACGCTCGTGGGCGGGTTCTTCGAAACGCCCGAAGGGGCGCGAAAGGATACCTTCGCCGTGGCGCGTGCGAGCATTTTGCATTCGTACACGGGCGAATTTATAAGCGATGAAAAGAGCGAAGAAGCGCTCGCCCGCGCCGTCGCTTCGGTGAACATGATCGCGGGCGGCGAACCGGTGGATTATACTTACACCGTGCGCGAGGAGAACGGAAAGTTTGTCTACGCCGTCACCGTGCGGGTGAGAGTTGCTTGCTCGGTGAATATGTGAAGGTGTTCTCACTTTTTCTTTTGAGCTGACAAAAGAAAAAGTCGAGATGTTGAGGGCTCTGCCCTCTATCCGCGAATTATAAGGGCACACATATTATAAACTCGCGGATATTCACCCGCTGAGGTCGCAAGTATGCGACAAATTGAGTGCGCTAATCCAAAATAGCGATTTTGGAACGCGCAGTTGATTATTAAAATAATTATTTGCAAAAGCAAAAACGACGCTTTTTGCTTTTGCCCTCAATATGCCGAAAGGCATATGCGGAAAGAGTGAATTTGCGCGCGCTCTATAATAAGAGAGCCCTGAAAAGGCGCGCAAAGAGAGAAAACAGGCGGTCAGCGGCGAAGCCGCGCGCCCGCGGGTTTTCTCTGAAATCAAGCAAAAGCTCTCATCTCTTTTGAGAGATTTTGCGCGAAGGAAGGTCTATGGAACAAACGAAAATCATTATCGACGCGGGCAGCCTCGACGACATGCAAAAGCTGCTCGGCACCTTCGACGAAAATCTGAATATCGTCTGCCGCGAACTCGGCGTTTCCGCAACCGTGGAGGGGGTCAAACTCAAAATTGCGGGCGGCGAGGAGGAAACCGCTCTCGCGGGCCGCGTGCTCGAGGGCATCCTGCGCCTTATCCGCGCGGGGGAGGCGGTGGACAAGTCTCGCATCGTCTACTGCATCGAGCTTGCGCGCGAGGGGAACCTGGGCGACATCGAGCAGGTCATGGGCGACGTGGTCGCCGTCACCTCCCGCGGCAAACAGATCAAGTGCAAGACGGTGGGGCAGAAGGCGTACGTCGACGCCATCAAAAAGAACACCGTCGTGTTCGGCGTGGGGCCTGCGGGTACGGGCAAGACATACCTCGCGGTGTGCCTCGCCGTATCCGCTTTCAAGGGCAAGCAGGTGGAAAAGATCATCCTCACCCGCCCCGCGGTGGAGGCGGGCGAAAAGCTCGGGTTCCTGCCCGGCGACTTGCAGACGAAGGTCGACCCCTACCTGCGCCCGCTGTACGACGCGCTGCAGGAGATGTTCGGCATGGAAAACTATCTCAAGCTCATGGAGCGGGGCGTCATCGAAGTGGCTCCGCTCGCGTACATGCGCGGCCGCACCCTCTCCAACGCGTTCATCATCCTCGACGAGGCGCAGAACACCACCGTCGAGCAGATGAAAATGTTTCTGACGCGCATGGGCGACGGCAGCAAGGTCGTCGTGACGGGCGACGTGACGCAGATCGACCTGCCCGAGGGCAAGCGCAGCGGATTAAAGCACGCCGTTTCCGTGCTCAAAAACATCGAGGGCATCGAAACGGTCACGCTGACCGCGAAGGACGTGGTGCGCCATCCGCTCGTGATGCAGATCGTGCGCGCCTACGAGCGCGACGCTTCCCGCCGCGAAACTACCAGAGAGGAAAGAAAGAGAAGATGAGATATTCCGACCCCGCCGACGTAAAAAAATTCGGCAAGCGCGAATGCGTGCGCAGCGTTTTCGACTTTTTAGCGAACTACGTCGTTTTGCTGGCGCTCGTCGTGCTGTTTATATGGCTCAACACCCTGCGCCTGCCCGGCGAGAACTTCTTTTCGTATATGGCAGAACATTTCAACACGCTCGTATATCTGATGGCGAGTGTGTTTCTGCTCTGCTTTACCATCTATTTCTACTACTTTTTCGAGGATAAGGGCGTGCTTGCCACGCAAAAGAGTATCTGGCTCATCTTTCTGATGCTCGACGTGAGCATCCTCATCTGCTACTTTTTCGGGTACTTTTTCAACATCTATTCCCGCCCCGTTGCCATGCTCGCATTGCTTGCGCTCATGCTTCTTGGTCGGCGCGACGCGATTTTCCTGAACGTAATCTTTGCGCTCCTGATGTTTGCGATCGATAATTTTTCCAACTTTTCCGAAATCAACGAATATGTCAACGCGCTGCCCGGCACGCCGCTGATGGCGTTTTCCGCAGGCATGATCGCCATTTTCGTAGGGAACCGCGTACAGACCCGGCTGCGCTCCTTCCTCACGGGATTTGCGGTATGCGCGCCCATTCTTCTGATGGTCGCCTGCCTCGAATTCAACCGCGGCATGGAAATGGTCTATCTCCTGCTGTTCGGGCTGGAAGCGGGCATTTTGTCGGCGGTGTTCTTTATGGCGCTCCTGCCCGTGTTCGAGGCGGTGTTCAACTGCATCACCGACTACCGCCTGCGCGAGCTGACCGACCACGACGCTCCCCTCATGCGCGAACTGAAAGACCGCGCGATGGGTACCTTCAACCACTCCATCGTCGTCGCGCATCTGGCGGAGGCGTGCGCCATCGCCCTCGACGAGGACACCGCGCTCGCCCGCGCCGCCGCGTACTACCACGACGTCGGCAAGCTGCGCCAGCCCGAATACTTTACCGAAAATCAGGCGGGCTACAACCCGCACAACGAGCTTTCGCCCGAGCTGTCGGTGGACATCATCCGCTCGCACGCGAAGGACGGGTACGACCTGATCCGCTCCAAGCATCTGCCGAAGCTGTTGGCGGACGTGGCGCTCCAGCACCACGGCACCATGCCCATCAAGTATTTCTACGCAAAGGCGCTGAAAATGACGGACGGCGAGCTGAACATCGAGGACTTTTCCTACCCCGGGCCCAAGCCGCAGACGAAGGTGGCGGCGATCATCATGATCTCGGACGCGAGCGAGGCGATCTCGCGAACGCTGCCCGACCGCTCGCCCGAAAAGGTGGAGAGCGCGGTGCGCGACGTCATCGAGGAGCGCATGGATCTCGACCAGTTCGACGAGTGCGACATCACGATGAAGGATTTGACGGTCATCAAGGAAACGATCGTCAGCTGCCTGACGGGCGTGTACCACAGCCGCATCCAGTATCCGAAGCTGAAATTAAAACGAAAGGGAGAAACGGAGTCGAAGGGCGATGAATAAGCTGTTTATCGATTGCGAAGAGGAAAATTTCGACGTGGCTCCGCTCGAGGAGCACGGCGCGGACGGCGTGGAGGGGAATGCGCCCCTCGCCGCCGAAATCGAGTTCGTGGACGGGGAGGAGATCCGCCGCCTCAACCGCGAAACGCGGAATAAGGACGCCGTTACCGACGTTCTGAGCTACCCGAGCCTGGACGGCATCCGCGGCAGGGCGCTGAATAAAGAGGATTTCCCCTTCGATTTAGACGAGGAGGGGAGGCTGTTTTTGGGCAGCATCGCCATCTGCCGCGAGCGGGCGGCGGAGCAGGCGGAGGAGTACGGGCATTCGCTCAAACGCGAGCTGTACTATCTCGCCGTGCACGGGTTGTGCCATCTTTTGGGCTACGACCACGAAACGGAATCCGACCGCGCCGAAATGCGCGCGCGCGAGGAGACCATTCTGAACGCCATGGGCATCGGGAGGAAATAGGCGTATTTGCGGCTTCGCGCGAGGCGGGTTTGCCGCAATACCCTATTTTTACCTTCGCACAAAATCTCTCAAAAGCTCTCATCTCTTTTGCGAGATTCGCGCAAAGGCTTCCCCGCCCTGTCATTTCGAGCGGAGCGCGGCGGGGGCCGTACGGAGTGAAAGGCTGCCCGCGCGTAGCCGAGAAATCTCTTGAAAAAATTTGACATTACAATACCTTTTCTGCGCATAGGCGATAAAATAAATAAGGACGATATTAGTTACAGAGATTTCTCCACGCGCTGCGCTTGGTCGAAATGACAATCAGGGGCGTGTTGCGAGATTCGCGCGAAGGAAGAAATTATTCGCGCGTGGCAAAACGACGCTTTTGCCTAAGCGCACTCAATTTGCCGCATACATACGGATTTGGGGATAATTTATTAAAACAACAGAATGAAAAAGGCAAAACCGCGCTTTTGCCTTTTTCCCCCAATATGCCGAAGGGCATACGCAGAAAGAGTGAATTTGCGCGCGCTCTATAATAATAGAGCCTTTAAAAGGCGCGCAAAGAGAGAAAACAGGCGGTCAGCGGCGAAGCCGCGCGCCCGCGGGTTTTCTTTGAAAATCAAGCGAATCGCAGCATCTCTTTTGCGAGATTCGCGCGAAGGAAGAAATTACTCGCGCAAGCAAAACGACGCTTTTGCGTTAGCGCACCCGTATTTGCAAAAACATTTGCTTTTGCAGGAAAGGTGAAGCCGCGCGATTATGTAATATGCGTGCCCCTAAATCATCGCGCGGCGAGGAAAACTCCGAACACCGCCCCGCATAAAAGCGGGGCGTGTTGGGGTTTTCTTAAACTCACGGCGTAACTCCGAACACCGCCCCGCATAAAAGCGGGGCGTGTTGGGGTTTTCTTAAACTCACGGCGTTTCGCAGCCATCAACTTGGCGAGAAACGCGTGAAGAAAGGAGGTTGTTATGAAATCTGGTTTTGTCGCCGTTATCGGCAAGGCGAACGCGGGCAAGAGTACGCTCGTCAATGTGCTCGTCGGCGAAAAGGTCGCCATCGTTTCCCCCAAGCCGCAGACCACGCGCGACCGCATTCTGGGCGTGTACAACGGCGAAAACGTGCAGATCGCCTTCGTCGATACGCCCGGCATCTATAAATCCAAAACGGAACTTTCCGACCGCATGATGCGCACCGCCGAAAATTCCGCCAAGGACGTCGAGCTCATTCTGTATGTACACGACGGGCACAAGGGCGTCGCCGATTCGGACATTGATTTAATGAAGCATTACCAGTCCTTCGGCATCCCCATGCTCATCGCGTACACCAAGACGGACATCATGCCCGAATCGCAGATCCCCGAAGACGTCAAACGGCTGTTCGAGGAGGGGATTTCGTGCGACGTCGTACCCGTTTCCGCGCGCAAGGGCAAAAATATCGCCAAACTGCGGGATATTATCGCCGAAAAGCTGCCGGAGGGGGACAAGCTGTTCCCCGACGACGTGCTCTCCGACAAGAGCGAAAAGTTCATGATCGCCGAAATCATGCGCGAAAAGATTTTGCTGAAATACGACAAGGAGATACCCCACGGCGTGGCGATCCTCGTGAATACCTTCAAAAAGCGCGAGGACGGCAAGGTGTACGACATCGACCTCGACATCATCTGCGAAAAGGCGAACCACAAGGCCATCCTCATCGGCAAGCAGGGGAGCGCGCTCAAGGAGACGCTCTCGTTTGCGCGCAAGAGCATGGAAGAGTTTTTGGGCTGCAAAGTGTTTTTGACGGCGTACGTCAAGGTCAAGGACGACTGGCGCGACAAGGCGAACCTCTTAAAGGAGTACGGCTACGAGGACATCGAGCGCTGACAGCTTTGAAAAGTGAGATACGTTTTCGGGGAAATGATGGAATATGGAAATCATAGTGTATGACCACAAGATTAAGGCAATCAACGGAGGCCTTAAAGAAAATCAATGGAACGGTATTTTGTATAAAGGTAAAAACGGGTGGCATGAGATTGATTTCGAGATATGCGCGCAGAATTATCAAAGGGAGCATAATACGCAAAGTGCTAAATGCGTCGGCGACCGAAATAGTATAGAATGGTATTTTTTATTTTATACAAGCGGTATCAAAACAAAATTAGTATTTAAAAAGCGTTTTGTTTTCGATTTTTTTGGAGGCAAATTTTTAAGCGGGTCGAAACAACATAGGTTTTTGCAGTTGGAAAAGTTTATATTTCAAGATACAAAATATACTACTTACGATTTAACATAAGTAAAACGCCCTTCGGCAAAGGCGAAGAAAGCCCTCGTTTTGTATGCCGCAGAGCGGCGCTGCTATTGTGTCCGAGGCCAACGGGCATCCCGCTGGGCCTCGGACACAAAAAAACGGCTTCCGGATTAAATCGGAAACCGTTTGCAGTATAAGAAGCAGAATATTTATTTTGTATTTTCCTTTTCATGCGTAGGGTCGGATTTCGGTATTTCTGCAGTTGCATCTGCGGTGTCTGCCGACGTTTTCGCCGCGGAAAGGGAAAATTGTGCGGGATTGACGAGGTTTAAAAGTCTTGCAAACATGCCAGTGCGCTCAAGTATGATAAGTACGACAAGGCTGATGGCCGCATCTGCAGGCAAGTAAATCATTTGATACACAAAGGAATAGAGGTATGCGTTCGTTGCAGGCAGACCATCGGCAATAATCCCGTTATCGAAGTAGATAATACCCGCAAAGAAATGCATGAGAAAGCGTGCGATAAACATGGCGGCAATGCCGACGCATATATTTACGAGATGGCTTTTCGTCATTTTCCGGAAAAAACCAAATACGCCGATCATCGCAAAGGCAAGCACATAGTCAAAAAGGAAAGTAAAAGGAGTGAGCCACCACGGGCCTGAAATATAGTTGAGCAGTCCGAAAATGATGCCGACAAAAAATCCGGGAATTGCTCCGTACGCATATACATAGATAAGCACGGGTACAAAAGAAGCCAACGTGATAGAGCCGCCGAACGGGCCTGCGGGTGCTTTGATAAAAGAGAGTACGAATGATGCGGCAAGGCAAACGGCTGCGTAGGCAATCGCTTTTGTATCCATTTTTTTATTCCTGTTATACAGGCAGATGGCAACGACGATTACAGCCAGCAACGCGACGGCGCCGATAATACAGTAGGTGATGATATCTTCGACGGACATCGCCAGCAAATTGAGAAACATAGAAACTCCTTTTTCCCGCCGATGTGCGCTTGCAGCAAATCTTGCCTGCGCATAAAAAAAGCACGCGCCGCATTGCGCGGGCATGCCGAAACCTCGCTTTTTTGCAGCTTTCGTTCAGGTATTATCCTGTCCGATTCAAAGGGTATGATCTCAGCCTGTTACAGCACCCCCGGCGGAAATTAAATTATATTCGCAATCCCCACAAGTGGGTATGTGCGTCGAAATGTGGAATATCCCCCATGTCTACAAAGAATTATACACGAAATTCCTTGGAATGTCAACGATTTTATGATATAATATCCGCAAGGTTGCGGTACGCTTATATACAGAGCGGATATCATGAATTTGGTCCCCGCGGGGAGATAAGATACAATGTTCAATTTTTACGCCTTTTTAGACCGAATGAAATACATTAAGCGTTGGTCGCTCATGCGTTCCTCTCGCGAGGAAAATATCATGGAGCACTCTTGGCAGGTCGCGCTGTTCGCGCACGCCCTCGCCGTCATCGACACCGAAATCTGTCACAATTCGCCCGATATTTCCAAA
>CAJFFD010000015.1 GCA_904373255.1 uncultured Clostridia bacterium
CGAAATTACCGCCGTGACCTTTACGGTGCGCGCGGCGGAGGAACTGCGCGAGCGGCTTGCGGCGAAGCTCAAACGCAAGGCGGATAAAATTACGGTGGGTACCTTCCACTCCGTGTGCTATTCCTTTTTAAAAGCGGAATTTTCCCCCGCGAGCCGCGCCCTGCAGCTGCGGACGGCGGAGGAAGTTCTCCGCGATTTCGGGCGAAAGTGCGCGCCGAATGCCTTTTTGAGCGAGGTTTCCGCCGCCAAAAACGGCATGGGCGAGGCGGACGATTGCATCCGCGAATACACCCGCTGCCTGCGCGCGGCGGGCGCGCTGGACTTCGACGACATCATAGACGAGGCGCTCGCGCGCAAAATTGCGGGCGAATGCTTCCGCTGCCTGCTCGTCGACGAATTCCAGGACGTGAACGAAAAGCAGTACGAACTTATTCGGCAATGGGCGGGCGAAAGCAATTCTCTCTTTGTCATCGGCGACCCCGACCAGGCGATCTACTCCTTCCGCGGCGCGGCGGCGAATATCTTTGAACGGCTGCAGAGGGACTTTCCGCAGGTAAATCTCGTGCGGCTGACAAAAAACTACCGTTCTACTCCCGAAATCATCGATTGCGCCCTGCGCGCCATATCCGAAAACAATGGCGAGCGGACGCTGTGCCCTACCCTGCCCGCGGGAGCCAAGGTGCGCCTCGCCGAATGCGGGAGCGAGCTGGCGGAGGGTATCTTCGTCGCCAAGGAAATCGGAAAGATGACGGGCGGACTGGACATGCTCGCCAAAGGGCGGGAGGAAAAGCAGCGCGCCTTCGGCGAGATCGCCGTGCTCGCGCGCACCAACCGCCAGCTGGACGGGATACGCCGCTGCCTGCGGCAGGAAGGCATCCCCTGCGCCGAGGCGCGGGCGGACTTCCTCGAATCGCCCGCCGTAAGCGGCACCCTCGCCTTTTTCGCCGCGCTTGCGGGCGGGAACGAGCAGGAGGCGGAAAACTTCCTCGGCGGTCGCGAAAACTTCGAAGCGGCGCGCGAAAAATTCCTGCCGCAGATGAACGGCAGACCGCGCAAGGTACTCGCCGCGTGGAGGGAATACCAGCACATCACAAGCGCCGAGTTCGACAAACTCATCGACGCGGCGCACTACGCGCGCATGGAAGAATTTTTGGACGCCATGCTGCTCGGAAAAGAGGGCGACGCGGTCGTCGCCGAGGGGAAGACGGCGGCGGGCGCGGTGCGCCTTTCCACCCTGCACGGCGCGAAGGGGTTGGAGTTCCCCGTCGTGTTCCTGTGCGGGATGACCGAGGGCGTGTTCCCCCGCGAGCCGCGCGGCGCAGAAAACGGCAAAAAAATCTCCGCCGCGGACAATAAGAGCGGTGCAGAAAACGGCGCAAAGCACGATGCCGCAGACGGCAGGAACGGCGCGGAAAGCGGCATTTCCGACGACGGCGCGGCGGACGGTGCGGCGGGCGGCGACAGCGAAGCGGACGAGGCGGAGGAGCGGCGGCTGTTCTATGTGGGCATCACGCGCGCGAAGGAGGAACTCATCCTCACGTCGGGCGGCAAGCCCTCCCCCTTCCTTTCAGGTCTGCCGCAGGATATTATAAAGGAAAAGACCGTACAGAAGCAATACAAACAGCTGTCGATGTTTTAACCGATGAGCCGCGCGCCGCAACGGCAGCGGACAAAAAAGCGGCGTAACGCGTGCAGGCGCACCTCTGTCGGGCGCGCCGATGAGCGGCGCATGCGCCGGACAAAAAACATTTTCCGGAGGAAACTTATATGCTGCAAAAGGCACTGCAATTTATCCGCGAACGCGGATACAACGTGTATTCGGTATGCGAATGGAAGGACGGGAACGAGCAGAAAGAGGAGCTGCAGCCCGCCAACCACGCGAACAACTGCTATTCCCTCTCCAAGAGCTTCACCTCCGCCGCGATCGGCATGCTCGAATATGCGGGAAAACTTTCCCGCGGCGATAAAATCGGGCAAATCGCACGCGGCGGGGTTTGCGGAGGGCGTTCTGTTCGAGGGCGACCGTTATAACCACGGCACGGACGACTGGGCGGAGTTTTCCCTCTCTCAACCCATGCCCTATGCGGCGGGCGAGAAGAGCGTGTATTCCAACGCGACCTATTACCTCCTGTCGCGCATCGCGGAAAAGGCGGCGGGAGAAACGCTGTTCGATTACCTGCACAAAAACCTTCTGCGCCCGCTCGGATTCCGCGACTATGCCGCAAACGCCTGCCCGCTGGGGCATACCTTCGGCGCTTCGGGGATGTTTTTCGCCTGCGAAGACCTCGTGAAATTCGGAAGGCTCTTTCTCGGCGGCGGTATTTACGAGGGGAAGCGCTACCTAGCCGCTGACTATGTGCGCGAGGCGGCCTCTCCCCTGCTGCCGAACGGAAACCGCCTTTACGGTCTTGGATTCTGGAAAAACAGCGCGGACGACGGCTATTATTACGGCGACGGCGCGCACGGTCAGCTCATCCTCGTCTGCCCCGCAAAGAACGCGGTGCTCGCCATGCAGAGTTACGACAACACCATCGACATGCGCGGACTGACCGCACACCTCGCCGGGTAGGCGCAATGCCCGCGGGCGGCGGGGAGACGGAACAGCGGGCGCCGCGCAAGCGGATATATTTGGTTGCCAATGTCCTTTCGGCGTGGTAAAATAGAGAAAAACGGAATGGAAAATTCCCGACCCGAATATCCTACTAGAGGCGAAGGAATGTACAACATTTTTTAAGAACGTATGCAAGGAGAGCAGAGCATGGCCGATACGGAGCGACCGGACGAAGAAATGCCCGCCGCAGGCGGAGCGGAGAACCCGAACGAAAACAATCCCGCCGAAAACGCGGCTGGTACAAAAAACGAGGCGACGGTCATCGAAATCAGGGACGGAGCGCCGAGCGAAAAGGCGGACGGCGGCAGGGCGAAATCCACAGCGGGCGGCGGGGCGGACAAAGGCGCCGACGTAAGCGAGGATGACCTGCGCTACCGAAGCGGCGGGCAGGTGGCAAAGAGCGGACTGCTCGGCGCATTCATCGGTCTTGCGATCATCGTGCCCGGCGTGAGCGGCTCGGCGGTCGCCATCATCTTCCGCCTGTACGAAAAGCTGCTGTATGCGCTGGGGAACTTCTTCCGCAAATTCAAAAGGTGCGCCCTGTTTCTGCTGCCCGTCGCCGTCGGCGCTGTCGTCGGTCTGATTCTCGGATTTTTCGGTGTGCGGGCGCTGCTCGGCGTTATGCCGTTCGCGACGGTGGCGCTGTTCGCGGGGCTGATGCTCGGCGCATACCCCGCCGTCACCGACCAGCTCAAGGGCGAAAAGCTCACACCTTGGCGGGGCGCCCTCTTCGCGCTCGGACTGGCGCTGCCCGTCGCCCTTTCGGCGGTGTCCGTTTTCGCGGCGCCGGGCGCGGCGCCCTTGGAAAATCTGCAGGTGTGGCACTATCTCCTCTTCCTCCTGCTCGGCTGGCTGGTCGCGCTCACGCAGCTCGTGCCGGGGCTTTCCGCCACCGCGCTTCTGATGACGGTCGGCTACTTTACTCCCCTGCTCGATTCGGTGAGCCTGACCTATTGGCAGAGCAACCCGCAGGTGTTCCTCGTTTACGCGTGCCTGATCGTCGGTTTTATTGCGGGACTTCTGACGATATCAAAACTCCTCTCCCGCCTCCTTGCGCGGCACAGGGCTCCCGCCTTTTACGCGGTGGCGGGGCTGTCGCTCGGCTCCGCCGTGACGATGTTCTTCAATCCCGAAATCATGGAAGTGTACCGCGGCTGGGCGGGCGGCGGCATGGGCGCCGACCTCGGCGTCGGCATCGCGCTGTTCGTCATCGGGATCGCCGCCGCCTTTCTCCTCGTGCGCTGCGAGCGCAGGAATACGAGGTAAACGGCTATGTGGATCGCGGCGGCAATCGGCTCGGCATTCTTTGCGGGCATCACGGCAATCCTCTCCAAATGCGGCGTGAAAAGCGCGCCATGGCGTGGGGCATCGCCCTGCTGACGGGCGCATGCGCGCAGCTGCCCGCCGTCAGCGCGCGGTCGTGGATATTTTTGATTCTCTCGGGGCTGGCGACGGGAGCCTCGTGGCTGTGCTACTATTACGCCATTCAGAACGGGCAGGTGAGCGTGGTCGTGCCCATCGACCGATTGAGCATCCTCGTCACCGTCCTCTTTTCGCTCGCCGTGTTCAGGGAAAAGCTGTCCGCCAAAGGCTGGATCGGTCTGGCTCTGCTGACGGCGGGTACGGTGTGCATGGCGGTATTTACCGGATAACACCCTCTGCGGGCGCGGCGGCGAAATACGGGCAGACCGGTGCAGACGGCATTGCAAATACGGGATATTTTATGCAAAGAAGGGCGCGGCAGAAGCCGCGCCCTTCTTTCCGTATTGCATTTACATTTCGAACGCCCGCCTTGGAGCGCCCTCCGCTGCGCCGCTTTCAGGCGACGGCGGCGAAATCCGAAGCCTGCAGCGAAATTGCCGAAGTGGTCAGATCTTCCCTGCCGTCCCGCTCGTATTTGACGGTGAGCGTATCGTCCGGCCGCAGGATATACAAGAGATCGGAGATGTCGAACGTGCGGTCGATCTCGTATTCAACGTTTTCCCCGTCTCTGCCGATGATAAAGGAACGGATAATGTCCCCCGTTGCCAGCCCGAACTCCTCCGACAAACCCGAAACGGAGCCCGTACCGAGCACGACGTCTTCGCTGATGCTGCCGGCACCCGACTGCGCGTCGTATTCGTAGACGGAATTCTGCGATACAAGCGCGCTTTCCTCGACAAAATCGATCTTATAGACGCCGTTGGTCGCATCGTCGCCGTCCTCATAATAATAGATGATATTGTCCGCCGTGCCCGTAACGATCGGGAGCGGGATCGCGTAGTTGATGTTCTCCTCCGTGGAATTGCCCGCATTGGCGATACCGATCAGCTCACCGTCGGTATTGAACAGCCCGCCGCCCGAATTGCCCTGGTACAGCGGCGTATCGATGCGGATGGAACGGTATTGGCGCAGCGTTCCGTCGATGTTCAGGGAAATGTATTCGTCCGCAACGCTGATGATACCCTCGGTCACGCTGATGCCCTCGCCCTCGGGATTGCCGATCGTGTAGGCGGCGTCGCCCACCGAATAGCCGTCGGCAACAGTGACCGCCTGCGCCTGGCTGTTTATGGCTTTCACGTCGTCCGTGTCGGCGCGGAGCACCGCAATATCCGAATTCACCGAACCGCCCACATAGTCGCACTCGATAGAATAGCTGCCGTAATCGATGACGGTATACCCATCCTCGTCGCGGCTGTTGGTTCTGCTCGGATCGCTCTCGCTGCCGTAGAGATAGCATACGATTTTGCGGGCGATTTTCTCCCCGTTTTCGTTCGCGTTGCCGCTCGAAGCGTTGGAATTGTACACGACGTGGTAATTGGTGAGGATGTAGGTATTTTCATCGTCCATCGAATAGATGACGCCGCCGCCCGTATAAACGGCGGTATCCTCATACCGCAAAAATCCGCTCCTCGATTCCTCGACGAACTCCGCATACACTTTCAGGCTGGAAAGCAGCGTTTCGCCGATGGCGGCGGAATTGTCGCCCGATTCGATGGTCAGATATTTTTCGAGAAACTCCTCATAGGAAATATCCTCCCCCGTTTCCTGCACATACGTCTGCCACAGGTCGGATGCGGAAACGTCCTGCCCGTCGGCGCCGCCGTCGATGACCAGTTCCGACGTGCTGCCGTCCGAATAAGTGATCGTGTAAATCCCGTCCGTTCCGCGCGTACCCGTCTTTTCGATGGAAACGACGCTCGGAGCGCTGCTGCACCCGACCAGCACGGAGGCGCATATCAGCATGAGCGCCGACAAAAAGGCTGTAAGGTATTTTGCGATTTTTTTCATAACAAAAGCCCTCCGCTTTCGTTTTTTAATATTGTATCGCAAGGAAAAAATCGTTTGATTATATTTTTGTTAAATATTGGTGAACTTTGCCGCCCGAATCTGCACACATTTTCAGGTGCGGCGCAGGAAATCGGGGCGGGCTCCGATGCCGATGAGCCGCGGTTCCCGCACTCCCGCAAAATCGCGCAGATCCGCAAACTGCACCCGCAGATTTTCGTGGCTCGTCCAATAATAGCGCAGCGATTCGAGGCAGGCGGCGGAAGTGTACACCGTATAATCGAAGGGCAGCACCTCCTTATCGTGTTCCGTCACATCCGAAAAATCGCTTACGCGCACCGCGCCGAGGGGGAACGCCGCGCTCGCAAACAGACGGAACAGATTCGTGACCCCCTCCTCTTCCCCGCGCCCGCGCACGGCATGCTCCTTTAAAAAACACAGCCGCACAAAACGCGAGGGGGAAGACCAGTCTCCTGGGATGCCCAGCGCGCCGCTGCCCGAAAAGCATTGCCCGAACTCCTTTCCGCACACGGTCAGACCCGCATAGTCCTGACTGCGCAGATGCGCATAGTTGAGCAGATTGCTCTCGTGCCACCCGTAGTCGGGGCTGTTGGTCATCACGCCCACGGTATCGCGATGCACGCGCATACCGCCCTCACACGGCTCGGCGACGATCGTTTCGCCCGTACGGTCGGAAAAGCACCAGTGCAGGGGCGGAACGGCGCCGTAAAGGGGTTCGTTCACGACCGTAACCCCGCTCATCAGTTCGCACGCCGCCTCCTCGCAGGTGGCGCACTGCGAGAGGATATACGGCAGCGCCAGACCCGCCTGCACGGGCGCCGTGCCGCGCCGAGGAATATGACCGTAACGGGCAAAACCGCGGAAATACAGCTGCCCGCCCGCCAGCCCTGCCTCGTTCATCCCGTCGTACAGGACGGGTGCGCCAGGGATCGCCAAAGTGCCCATGCCGAGAGAAGCGTACTTTGCGGGATATGCCTCCCCGTGCGTTTCCCCTTCGCGGACGAAGGCGCAGACGGGCGTACCCTGCGGCAAAAACACGACGCCGCTCCCATCGGCAAAGCGGTTGAAATCGAAATTCCTGCCGAAAAAATGTTTTCCGTCCTCGCTCGTCCAGCTCATGGCGCTGCAGCCGCCGTACATCAGATCCATTGCCGCACCTCCCCTTTCTCTGCATATAGTCTGCGCCGTAAGACCCAAAATTATTGCGCGGAAACAAAAGCGGAGGAACCGCCGCTGCAAAATTGTGCCGCCGTGCATAATTTTCTGCCAATGCGGGAAAATAATGGCATTCCCCGCAACGGAAAATGCGGGGAAAAAGGAGGAAATTCTCATGAAACCGAAAAAGCTCCTGCTCCTGGCCGCCGTACTCGGCATTGCCGTTTGCATCGGCGCGGGGAGCATTTGCGCTTCCGCGCAGGAACAACCCGTCGGAAACGCCTGTCTGACCGTTACGGGCTGCGCATCCGTCGAGGCGGAGGCAGACCTATGCACCTTCGGCGGGTGCGTGGAAGCGGCGGGCAACGATATGCGCGCCGCCGAGGAAGCCGCGGCTGCACTGCTGCGCACCGTAAAGGATACCTTTGCCGCTTACGGCACCGTAAGCGAGGAAAGTTCCTCCGCTTATCCTGCGGGCGCAACGGGATATACCGCCGTCAAATATCTGTCCTTCGTGACCGATCAGGCGGATAAGGCGGAGGAGATCCGCGCCGCACTCGCCAAAACGGGCGTAACCTGCCTGGACGGGGTGCGTTTTTCCTGCAAAGAGGACGGGGAATACAAACTGGAAGCGCTGCGGCTGGCGATCGAGAACGCGCGCGAAAAGGCAAAAGCGCTCGGCGCGGAAGGCGAGCTGGTGCATGTGGAGGAGCAATGCTGCTACCCTTGCGCGCGCGGCGGAACAAGCGATGGAAAGGTGACCTATACCGCCACCGTGCGCGCCGTGTTTGCAAAAGCGCGGCACGCGGACGCGCGCGGCGGGCAGAACCATGCCCCGGCGGAAGGCGGGGCTGAAGGCTGAAACAACACGGCATCAGGCATGCGCCCGTTTTTCGGAAAACGGGCGCATAATTTACGCCCCGACGGACAAAATCCCCTTTGCCGCAGTGTACATATGTAAAAAATTTGGAAAATCTGAAAAAATTGTTCAAGAAATATTGACTTTTCCGAAAAAATAGATTATTCTAATTAAAATAAAAATCTTAAAGGAGGGGATTGTTATGTATTGCCAGGATTGCGGCAACAAACTTGCTTTGAAATTTTGCGAAAACGAAGGTCTCGTCCCCTACTGCAACGAATGCGGCGAATTCAAATTCCCGCCCTTCAAAACGGCGGTGAGCATGGTCGTCGTCAATCGGGCGCAAGACCGTATTCTCATCGCAAAACATACCAACGGCAATTTTCTGCTGTATGCGGGGTATGTGAAAAAGGGCGAGTCTGCAGAAAAAGCGATCGTGCGCGAAATCAAAGAGGAAACGGGGCTGAACGCCATTAAGTACAAGTACATGAGTTCGCGCTACCATGAGCCGCGCAACGTACTGATGCTGAATTTCATCGTCGTCGTTTCCGACGGGGATATACGCTCGAATGAGGAAGAAATTTCCGAAACCAAGTGGTGTACCTTCGACGAGGCGCTCGAAACGGTGATGCACGACTCCACCGCCGAATATTTTCTGAAAAACGCGGTGGCGGAACTGAAAAAGAGCAAAATCTGAAAGAAAAAAGAGGACGAAATACTTTTCCTCCTCTTTTTTTTATTTCCGTACCGCAGCGCTTCCCGCGCCTCCGCGCGCCCGGAAAAGCCATTGCACAGCAAACGGCGCCCGATTGAAAAACCGGGCGCCGTTTGCTGTGTGTTATTTGCTCCTGTAATTTTCGCAGCAGGTGCATTTGTCCGCTTCGCAGTCGCAGGTATTGCCCACGACGATCTTGTCCAGCGTGCAGTTCTTCCCTTCGCAGTTGAACATGCAGTCGGATACCTCACAGCCGATTGCCTGGTTGATTTTCTTCATAATAACCACCTCCTGCATACAGTATGCCCGCAAGCGGATGCGATTATACCCCGGCAGCACATACTTTGAACTAAAAAAGCAGATACGTTTTCGATTTTTTGGTTCATGAATTCAATCGATCAACGCGAAGCGTACTTGCGTTTGGTGGCGTTTCCGCCGCGGATATGCCGTTCAGACAGATTTCGTTCGAGAACCTTGCGCACCTTTTCGCACAATTCCGCGTCGATTTCCTCCAGCCGCTCTGTTATATCTTTATGTACGGTAGACTTGCTGATACCGAAATGTTCGGCGCAGGCGCGCACAGTTGCGCCCGTTTCCAGTATGTATTCCCCGCTTTGGCGCGCACGCCTTGCCATATACTCCCACACGATGTAATACCCCCTAACCGGCGATGTTACATTGTATGTCGAATTTTGAATAATTATGACGAAACGGGCAGTTTTCCCTTCCCATGCCGCACAATCCCTTACCCCGCGAAAAAAGGAACCGCCCGTGCGGTTCCTTTTCTGCCGATATTGCCGTGCCGGTCTTTCGTTTGCGTTAATGGCGCGCCGGGCTTACCGCCAGGTATGCGCGCACACTCGCTTCGATTTTTTTCAAATGACCGGCATTCTTTTCCACCTCTTCGGCATGCCGCCGCTGCGCTTCCGTCACGCGGGTGCATTCCTCCGATACGCGGGAGCAAGCGCCGTCGAGCGCACGCATCTTCTCTCTGCTGCGCTCCGCTTCCTCCTCCTTTCCCGCTGCACGGGAACGAAGGGAATCCATGCGGCTGCGGCAGCGCTGTATCTCCGCCGAACACTCCGCCGCGCCCTCTTCGTCGTCCTCCTCCTGCTGTCTTCTCGAACATTCCAACTCATCGATCCTCGCCTGCACAGCCTTCATCTCCGCCCGCAGCGTTTCTGCCTCGCTTTCAGCGGCCGCCGCCCGTTTTTCCAAACGGTTTTTGGCGGCATCCGCCTTGCCGACGCCCTCCCGCGCCCTATTCTGCACAGCCGACTCCAGATCTGCCGATGCGCTCCCTATTTTCGGAAGCGATGCTCCGATCGCAGTAAGTACGCCCAAATCTACACAATATCTCGCCATTCCGACCTCTTTGCCTCGTCAGGCAGACACCTAATCGTCGTTGCTGTAGCCGATGATTGCGTCCTTTATCCTTTTCAGCCGCGCCATATACTCGTCTGCGCGATGCGCAGTACGGACGATGCCCTCGTGCAACTCGTTATACATCACCTGCAGGCTTTTATAGCGCAGGTCTTTCCACGAATTTCCGGCGCCGTTCAGTTCGTCGTCCAAAGCCTTATCCAACGCCTCCAACGTGCCTTTTACGCTGAAAACAGCATAATAAATATCGCTGACAGCATTGGAACTGACTCTTACCGTATCGCTCATGTTCAAGACCTCCTGTAATCCTGCAAATGCTCCAATGTTCTCCCGACGTGGCGCTCCATCCGGTCTATATCCTCCACGCGGGCGGCAATTTCCGCATTGATCTCCGAAACCATGCGCACGACTTCCTGGTACTTTTCGTCCTGCCATTCGCCTCTGACCGAGCGGAGCGTATCGCGCATTTTCTGCTGCAGGTTCCACAGCTCCTCCCTCGTCATTTCGAACACCTTCTTCATCCCTTCCAGCGTCTTTTCGGAGGTGTAAATTTCCGACATTTTTTCTTCCTCCCGAATCATTCATTGTAAGCGTCGATGGCTTTTTTGATTTTTTCCAGGCGCAAAATGTCGTCTTCCGCCTTTTTCAAAAGCGCCAACAGATGCCCGTGCATCGTTTTCTGCATCTCCTGCAATTTTTTGAACTGATCGTCCTTCCATTGCGCGCCAGCCGTTGTCATACCCAGTTCGAGGTTATTTTCCATCGCCATCATCTTATTCTGCATGGTGACGAGGGCGGTGATCATGTCGGCGACCGCCTGCGAATTTACTTTTGCTCCGCTGCTCATTCCGGTTTTCCTCCTTTATGCCCGCTTATAATCTTCCAGCTTTTTTTTGATCTCGTCTACAAAAAGCGCCATATCGCCAAGTTCGATGACCAGACCGGGTATGCCGTCGATCATCTCGCGCGCCATTTTTGCGACTTCGACGTATTTATCGTCGTTCCAGTCGTTGCTGACCGAATGGATTGCCGTTATGATCGACTGCTGCGCCTCCAAAAGACTGTCCTGTCCTCTCGAAAGCACCTTGTAGATCCCTTCCAGAGCTTCTTCCGAGTTTTGTATTCCCGCCATGTTCTATTCCTCCTGTTTGGTTTGTTCTTTTGTTTCGGGCAAGGCGAAAGGCTTGAATTGCAAAACCTCCTTTCCGTCCGAAAATACGCACGTTATATCGCTCTTGGGCGATGTTTCCACCGGCGACGCTACGCGTACGCAGTTTTCATCGGACAGCCCGAACACGATCTTTTTGGTGAAACGGTTGTTCAGGCTCTGCGAATATGTAGCCGAGCCGAGCGCGTCGACTGTGTTCAGCGCATCCGTCGAAAGCATGATGAAATGCACCCCGAAGCTGTATCCGCCCGAAATAAGTTCGCTCCAGGCATCCCTGTACGAGATTGCCGCTCCCTTTTTTTCGTGCTGCGGCTGCTTTGCCGCGAGCGCGGCAAACATCGCCCGGAAATCTTCCGCCCCCGCCGGCTCCGCAGGCTTTTCTTCGCAGTCTTCTTCCTCCTCTATATAATCGGAGCGCTCGACGCGCTCGCCTTTGCACAGCTTGCACAATACGTCTATATCGTGGAACCCGCGCACAAAGACGATATTGCCGCGCGCGTCCTCGCTTTTTCCCTTTTTGCGCAGCGACACCTCTTCGGCGAGGCTTTCGACCATGCGCAGAAAATCGGGCCGCGTTCTGACTCTGCGGAAAATTTCCGGCGAATGCTCCGCAGCCTTCTCCATATACTCCGCAGGCGGCTCCCCGATAAAATCGTTTCCGTCGAGCAGATATACGCATGTGTTTTCCGCACGGGCGAGGCTGATCAGCAACAGCTGCGTGAGCGACTCCATCAGCTTGCCTTCTTTGCCTACGCATAACAGATTGCTGTTCTGCTTTTTGGTGAAAGCGACGCGCACATAATCGGCGACCTTGATCGGCGCGCCGAGCAACAGCTCCACGGCGCCTTGACTTTGCGGCTTGCCGAACTCCTCCTGCGGGAACGCGGGGACGCGGCTCCCTTCGAAAACCTTTGTTTCGTCGCCCTTGCCCGCCGCAGCTTTGGCAATCGCTTCGAGATACTTCTTTTTTGTTTCGCCGCTGCAATACGCCGTGCGGAACACGATGTTCCCGCATTCGGTAAAGTCTTTATTGTATACTGCCGTGCCGATCGCGCCGCGCATACGGGCAAACGCGTCGTCACCTGCCGCGCCGAACAGCCTGCCGGCTTCCGTCTGGCTGAATTTTAACCCGATGCGGATGCGCATCTGCCCCACCGTATCCGAACTGATCGCACAGTCCGGGCTGCCGACGACGGTGACCGTCTGCGTACTCATGATAAGATGTATACCGTAAGAGCGCCCGAGCTTGACGATTTCGTTGGTCAGGTGCGCGCAGTTCTGTGCGACGCTGCGATTCGACTTGCTGTCGAACAGCACCTGAAATTCATCCATGATGACGAGTATGCGCGGCAATTTTTTGCCCGATGCCCGCACATACCCCGCGATGTCGCTGACGCCGCTCTCCTTGAACAGGACGGAGCGCCGCTCCATTTCCGCATTCAGATTGAGCAGAATGCTCTCGCCGAACTCCTGCATGGCGTCGAGCGCGAGCAGACGGATATGCGGAATGGGATACGTTTCGTAAATTTTGAACTCCGTACCGCTTTTAAAGTCCATCAGATACATTTGCAGATCGTCGGGCGAATAATGAAGCGCTGCGCTCAAAATGATCGTATGCAGCAAGGTAGATTTGCCCGAGCCGGTGCCGCCCGTGATCATCGCGTGATGGGAAGACCCGATCTTTCCGAATTCGATGTCCTCCACGGCGGAACCGTCTCCCTTTCCGACGGGGATGGAAAGTCCGTCGGCAGAGCTTCGCGTAAACATATCCGAAAGGCTGCACACAGAATCGAACACGATCCCTTTGGAAAGATTTTTCTTCGCCGCCTGCGCATAGCCGTCGATAAATTCATCCAGTACCGCCTGCCCGGGCAGTTCGCCCGACAGCAGGAACATTCCGCTGCCTTCGCTCTTCATGTACCCGGAGTTCTGCACAAGGCAGTACGCCGCCTGGCGTATTTTTTCGATATATTGTTTTGCCGAGCCGTAACCGGACGTTTCGTCCTCCTCCTCGTTGTAGGCGATGAAAACGAAGATGCCGCATTTTTCGCCGTTCTTCATAATGCTGATCAACGACTCGCAGGCGCCCGCATCGAAAAATTTGGGGAAATCGAATACGCATACGAGCTTGACGGGCAAAGGGTTGTCCGGCGTGGCGTCGTTGTATTCCAAAACGTTCCTATATCGGTTGGAGAGCTTTTGCTGGATGACCGAGTCAACGTAATCGTTCAGCGCGGAAAGGCGGTTGCGTATATCCTCGTACGACGTGAATATTTTCTGCGCGAACATTTCGGGGACTTTTTCTTTGAGCGAGAGAAAATTTTTGACGCTCATCCCCTTTTTATCGGGGTCGAACACATTGATCTCCACGCCGTTGACGGGGAGTTGCCGGATAAACTCAAAGACGGTGTTCCCGATGAATTCCGCAGCCGCGCCGCGGGATTCCCCGCCTGCGCTCCGTATGAAAAAATTCCGGCAGCTGCCGAGCTGCTCCCTGCAAGGCAGCATCGCGAATCCGTCGGCAAAAACCGAAGGGAAATTTTCCCCGATCTTCTGCCCCGCGGGTGTTCCCGCAAGGGCGTCGGCGACCATCAGAACGGACTGCGCAATGCGGACGCTGCGGGGGAAAACCCCTTCACGGCAGAATGCGCCGCCCTCCCCGCCGAATTCTTCGGCGAACTGCTTTTCGCTTTCGCCGATCTCCTGCACCATATCAGGCGGAAGCAAATCTTCCATTCCGCGCACAGCTTCGTCGCCGATAAAGTCAAGGTCTTCGCCGCGTTCGCGCGTTTCGCATGCGAGCTGCGCACGGTTTGCCGCGACCAGTTCGTCTGTGCGAGCCTGAAACGTTTCGGTCAAAGAGCTTTTGCTGCGCTCGAGCCGCGCCTTCGCCTGCCGCTTCTCCTCCTCGGCGCTCCGCACGGCGAGATCGCCGAGCAAAATCAGCTTTTTGAATGCCGCCCTGCGTTTTCCGCCCAACAAAACGGCCTTGGGCAGAGGCTTGTCGATATACCGCGCAGCCGTCTGTTTGTACGCTTCCGCGATTTGCGGGAGAGGGCATGTTTCGGAAAAATCGGCGATGCCCAGTTCTTTACATACCGCCGCCCTCGTTTCGCCGTCGATCTGCATCACGCCGCACTTTGCGGCAAATTTGCCGTAATGCGCGTCTACGCCCTTCAGATGGCATTCCGTATCCGAAATGACGCGCAGCTGATGCTCCGCTTCGCGCACGGCGGATGCGTAGTTGCGCTCTTCCCGCTCAAAGGCGGCGGCTTTCTCACTGCCCAGTTTTTTCAATTCTTCCGCCTGGTTCCTGCGCATGGCGGAAAGGACGCCGTCGTTTTGCCCCGCGGCAGCCCTGTAAACTTTATTCGCATTGCCTATATACGCCGCAATGTCGGCGAGCTTTTTTTCGTTTTCTCTGAAATCGAACATCCTTTATTCCCCGTCATCTGCCTCGGAAATAAGTTTTTCCAGATCGCCGAGCGCCTCGTCTGCACGGTACGCCGCCTCTTTCAGTGCAAGGCAGGCGCGCATGCTTTCGGCAAGTTCGCCCTGGAATTGTTTCCCCTTTTCGTCCGTCCAGGCAGCAGCCTCGCCACAAACGGTGCCGTAGCTGTCGATGAGCGCCGCCTCCTCCGCTTCGAATTTGCCCATATGCTACTCCTCGTAGCGGCATTTGCCGCCGCAGCCCTTGCCGAAATGTACCACGAGCGATGTGGTCACCTGCAGAGGATAACTGAATATCTCCACCATTTCCCCGCCGATCGCCGGGTCTGACGTGTTGCATACGAGCGTATACTGCTGCAGATTGTTCAAAAGCCTGGGGATATACGAACCGTTGCCGCGGTTGAGTATATCCAGTGCCAGCTTTATGCCGATGCAGGTGATAAAATTGATGTCAACCGAAATGCCCGGCTCGAACTTCAGCTTTTCGATATTCACCTCGTTGGAATACACATGGTGGTTGTTCGCGGAAACGCGGCCGGACAGACCGCCCCCGTCGCCCAGCGCACAGCCGCAGCAGGGCATATTTTCTCCGGGCAGCCAGTAAAAAATTTCGCCCGCAAGAGCGCGTTCCCAAAACCCGATCGAGAGAAAGGCGCAGCCGAACGCCGCCGCAATCCTGTTTGCGTATACGTCGGCGGCGCGGTTATCGGCGCAGCCGATGAACAGCGTATCGCCGGGTACGCAGAATTCCGCAAACTGCTCCTGCGAGATATGCTCCACAACATTCCTGTATGCGACGACGTGCGCCGCGGGATTGATGTTATGAACCCGCTTTTCGATGAGGTCGACCTTGTATTCCCCGACTTCGCTGATGCCGCACTGATGCCTGCAAATGTTATGGTATTCCAGTACGTCGGTATCCACGAGCATGAAATGCCCCACTCCCGAGCGCGCCAGCTCGAGCGCGACGAGACTGCCGACCGAACCGCAGCCGAGGATTACGGCGCGCTTGGCGCGCATCACGTCCGATTCGAGAATCCCTTTATTCCGAGAAAATATATTTAAATACAGGCTATACGTTTCCGTTTCGTACTTCTGTCCTTTATAATAGAACTCGGCTGTATCGCCCGTACGGTATCCGCACAGCCTGCCGCCCGCATCGCCATGCTCGCCCGAAGCGTATAATTTCCCCAAATAACGCAAATTTCTCCCCTTTTCCGTAGAAACGACGTTGAAAATCCCGCTGTCTTTTTTATAATACCCGTACAGGCAGACAGTTTCGTCCTTTTCTAAAACGGAAAAAGGGAGAAATACCTTTAATTTTTTTCCAACTTTGAAAGCGAACACTCGACCAGCTCCTTATCGACCGCGCCGCCGTTTTTTGCGGCTGTTTTCGCATCCGCCATGAGCAAGGTAAACAGCCCGCCCGTATAAACGAAGCTGCATCCGTCAAAGCGGAATATAAAGTACGGCTCATCCCTGTACTGAATGCGGTAAAAGGATAGATCGTAACTCTCCCTGCCCCGCACGCACAGATGAAGGCAATATTCGTCCAACGATATTTCCGCTTCCGCACCCGCGCCCGAAAAATATTCGAGGTCGTCCTCCAGTTTGCCGAGCAGTTCCTCCACGAACAGCTCCGCCCGCTCCCTGCGCAGCATGTCGCCGCGGATGTAATCCTCCACATTCAGCGAAGTTCTGCGCAAAATGCACAGCACCTCCGCAAAGAGAGGTTCTTCGGGGAACTTTTTCCGCCGCGCGCCGCCGCAGGCATAGCCGTCGATGTAATTGAGCAGCCGTTCGGCAGGTGCGAGCGCCCTGTACTTTTCAGGTATGAACCTGTCGCCCACTTCGTACTCCACCTTGCGGTAGCGGAGCGGCAAAGTTACATGGTATACAGTCATGCGGAAAGCCGGGTCGATATTGACGAGCATGGATACCGCGCCTTCCTTCCGCATCCGCGCATAGCGGGTATTCGTTCCGTCGTCGGTACCCGAAAAACTGTCGAACGAACCGGGATGGCGGTGCCATAGCCCGATGAGTCCGGGCGGCGTTTCGTACAGCCGCGCCAGCTTGTTGACGAGATGATTCAGATACGACTGATCGTATTCGAAAAAGGCTACCTGGAACACCGATTTGGGGCCGGGATCCACCGCTTCGACTATGTACCAGCAGTCTCCGTCAATATAGCCCAAAAAAACGCCGCCCGTTTCCGTGCGTATTTTTTCCGCGGTTTCCGCCAGCACGGAAACATAGGCGCGTTCACTGAAAACGACTTTCATTTTCCCTCGCCGAAAGCATCAGAATTTGTGGATATTCGTATCGAATTCCTCGAACGGTATATCTCCGTTCAGCCACAGCTCGAAAACGCAGATCCACTTGCATGCCCAGGCAATGCACGACGCAGCCGTGCTTGAACGGTTGCCGGACGCCTGAAATTCGTTGGGGCGGACGGTACAGATGTACGCCTCTTCCCCTCCGTTTTTGTAATAGATGTGCGGAATGGGCGTGCTGCCCAGCTGCTTTTGCAGGGCGGAAAGATTGGGCGAAACGGGATATACGTCGATCGAGCCGCCGTATTGCCCGGGTTGGGTATGCGGATGGTCATTGTCGTAAATCACCATCAGATCCCATACGGTATCGCCCAACGGGTTGACCTTGCCGCGCCAATACAATCTGCCGTCCGGCAGCTTCATGAGCTTGAAGGACGGGTAAAACTTGCGCATTGCAAGCACTTCCGCCTGAAAAAGCTGCTTATCGTTTTCGTACCAATAGATGCTTTTCATGCGTCACCTCGCCAACTTGCCCTCGGGTACAGTGATCGTGGTCGCCGCGGGGTCAAGGTCGGCTTCCTCTTTGGTGATGACTTCGCCGCTCGGCGCAACGGAAATCTGTTCTCCGTTGCGGAGCGCTTCCGCGAGTTTTTTACGGCGTTCGGCGGCGTCGTCTGCCGCAAATACCCCGCCGGGAACCTTTATGTCCATATTTTTCACCTCTGTAAAATTATTGTGCGGGAATACGATCATCTCGTACGCACCTGGCGCAGCACTTCGCCGTTGTCCGCGATCTGTACGCCGCTGTCGCCGAGAATATCGTCGAGCGAGATCTCCTGCCCGAGATCGGCTCCTACGCCGCCCGCCGCCGCTGCTTCGACCATCGTAGGCTGCAACGACTGCGCTATGTATTCATCCACCCGGACAAGGAAAGCCGAGTCTGCCTGCATGATGCGGTTGAGGCGCACCATGTCGATGATACGCTGAATAAAGCGTCCGATCGTCGTAATGGGGGCGATCAAAAGGTAAATGATAATGTTGAACAGAGTCGTAATCCAGGGACTGCTGTCGCCGTTGTACCGCGCCTCCTGATGCTTATAATATACCTTTTTGCATATCGTCAGGAGCGAACCGACGATAAACGGCAGATAAATGATGGCGATGAACATGCCCGTCGGCTCGTCCATGATGATGCCGAACCCGAAACAAATATCCAAGCCCAGAATCAGACCGACGATAAGACCGATAATGATGAACACGAACTCGCGGATGACCATCCCTTTCAGGGAACGGACTTCGGCAATTTCGGAACGCACCGCCTCTTTATAGCATTCCGAACAGAGGTGTGTTTCGTCGTCTTCACCCTCATTCAGGGCAAAATCGTCATAGCACTGGCGGCAGATCGGTGCGCCGCATTTGTCGCACTGGTATACCGCGTCTCTCTTTTCATGTGTGACACAACTCATCTTTCCGTACCCCGCTTATCTTCTGCTAACGAAAGTAATATCCGTTTTATTCCAGCCGAGAATGGCACGGGGAACGCTTTTGCCGCAAACATAGTTGACGATCAGTGGAATAATAATTCCGCCGACGATCGCCCAAAGTATGCTCAACGCACCGCCTCCGTCTCTGCGCCCGCGGCTGGACAAAAATCCGACCATATTGTTCGCGTACACGCCGAAACCTACGACGACGCCGATCAACGCATACAGGATCACGGGGATCATTGCGCCGACGGCACCGCCGACCGAACCGAGCGTGAATGCCAATACGCCGCTGAGTAAAAGGCCTCCCAACCAGATCAGCGCATAAATATTCCGCCGCTTTTTCGCCAGCTTGATCAGAAGCGCAATGTCGTCCTCTTTCAGGTCGCCCCTGAAAGCCTCAAAGTCTTCCCTTGCCATTGATTCTCCTCCTTCGTTAATTTTATTTAATTAATTAATATTATAGCGTAATTTAACTACATAGTCAACTCAATTATACTATAAATATAGTTAAATTTTGCGGTAAAATAGTAATAGGTAAATTATGGATATAATAGAAAAACTTAACAGGCTGCGCCTGGAAAGAAACATGAGTGTTTACCGCCTTGCCGAGCTTTCCGGCCTGAACCAATCGACTCTGGCAAACACCTTTTCGCGCGGCACCGTCCCCTCGATCGCCAACCTTGAAATCATCTGTGAAACGCTGGGGCTTACGCTCGCGCAATTCTTTACGGAAGATGAAATTTGCGTACGCATGACGGAAGAAGAACACAAATTTTTCAGCAACTATAAAAAGCTGCCGGAACCGATCAAACAGTCGGTAAACGACATCGTAAACACGATCGCGGATACTTACAAAAACTGACATCCGTTTGTGTATTACATACGCCTGCAGCGCGGCGGCACCCGGCATACCGCGGGCAGACCCGCCCGCGTTTTCCGCCCCGGAACGCCTGCCCGCCCATCGGGCAGGCAGCGCACGCCCCGTTTTCGCTTGATGCGGGGCATTCAAAGCCGGAAAACGGCTGTACACGTCAAAAACGGCGGTAGAAGATACCGCCGTTTTTACAGTTGCGGCGCACGATGCAGCCGGAACTCTGCTGCGGGCACCAAAAAGCGGCGCTCTTCGGAATTGTATCCGAAGAGCGCCGCTTTTTTGCAGACGTCTGCTTTCTGCCCGTTCGAAGGGAGCCTGACCGGGTTGCCCCTTTATGCACGGAACGCCGGCACAGGCATCCGCAGAGAAAAAATGCGCGGCTGCCGTTGGCAGCCGCGCACCTTATGCCGTTTGAACCTGTAGTTTACGGACGTTCGTTTTCGCCGTTTTCTGCGGAACCTGCAGCGATTTCCTGCTGCTGCGCCTCCTCTTCCAGCTGTTTCTGCTTTCTGCGGGCGCGGCGGGCTTCCCTGCGCCGCTCTTTGGCGTTTTCGATGTCCTTATCGATCTGCTCGACAGAGAGGTCGACCATCGTGTAAGCCGCTTCCAGATCCGCCGCTTCGCGCAGCACCAGTTCGGTCGCACGGATTTTCAGCTTCGCGTTGGTGTTGGTCGTCCTGCGGAAATCTTTGAGCATCTCGTTTTCGAGGAAGAACAATGCCACGGGATAGCCGCGCCGTACGGTCAGCTTGACGATCTGTTTGCCGTTGCGCTTGATGCAGATACCGTTGCTCTGCTTTACCTCTGCCGCGCCATCTTTCGCGAGTGCGTATTCCTTTACCTTGTTGAACAGATCCAGAAGTTCTTCGTTCAGCTCGACGTACGCTTCCGAGAAGGAACGCACATTCGCCGCGATTACGACCTGTTCTTTGTCGTCGTCCGCTTCCGCCGCAAGCTCGTTTTCCTCCGCCGCAGGTTCCGGCTGCTCCGGCTCTGCCGCGGGTACTTCCTCTGCCGGGACGGGCTGCTCCGCCTCTTCAGCGGGCTGTTCCGCCGCTTCTGCGGAGCGATTTTTTTTTACGATGACGATAACCAGCACGACCACGACCGCCACCAGGACGATAACCAGCAGGACATACAGCCCCGTAAGGTTCGTCGTGTTCTGCGCCGCCGCCTCGACGGACGCGACCTGCGCCTTGAAGGTGGATACCGCCGTCGTTACTTCGGAAACGGTCGTAGCCGCATCGATGGAGGCAAGAGCCTCGTTGTAGTACCGCAGCACGAGCTGTGCGTTATCCTCGCTGAATACCTTCGTCAGCTTCGCATAGATGTCGCCGTCGGTGGTTTCCGCCGTGAACGCAAGCGCAACCGCCGCGCCGCCGTTCGCTTCGTCTGTACCGCCGATGATCGAATCGAGATAATTGTTGAGCCATTCACCGATGTCGGTAAGCGCTTCGTCCTTCGCCTCCTGCACGGAAGACACAGCCGATACTTCGCCTTCGATTTCGTCGACCGTACCCTGTACGGCGGCAATGTCCTCGAGGATTTGCGCCAGGCTGTCTGCGATCGCTTCGATGTCGGTGCCGTCTGCAAGCGAATCGAGAGCGGCGAGGATGGAGGTGATATCCCCCTGCGCCTTTTCGATCGCTTCGGCGATCCAACCCGTTTCCTCATCGAGCGCACCGGTGATCGTGTCGAGTTTGGAGGTGAATCCGTTCAGCACATCGCTGATACCCGCAAGTTCCGAAGCAATTCCGTTCGTGCCGCTGACCGCATCGTCGATGCCTTCCAGCGCCGCGTTAATGGTGTTTTCGAGATAATCGCGGATGCCGGCGAGCGAATCGGAATCGGCGTCGGTGCCGATGATCGCGCTCTGTGCCTTGCCGATGGCTTCTTCAACATTAGCAAGCAGCTCGTCGAACGAGTTGTTTTCGCCCGTGAGCGCGCCGTTCAATGCGGTCAGAGTATCCTTCAGCGTCTGCAGATCCTCCGACTGCGCGGTGATCTGATTGCGGTATGCATAAATGTCTCCGATTTCGGCTTTCGCCTGTTCGAAGTAGCTGTTCAGCTCCTCTTCATCCGCCGCGCTGTTCATCGCGGTGTAAATGTAGAGCGGAATGACCAATCCGTTTGCGTTTTCGTCGCGCCAGGATTCAAGCTCGGCGATCTTGTCCGCCTTTGCCTGCTCCCAGGCATCTTCCTGCGCCGCCGCGAGCGTATCTGCAGCGTCCATCGCATCGAGCCGCGCTTTGGCAACGCCCTTTTCGCTCGTCGCATCGGCGATCGCATTGTACGCGGCTACCAAAGCCACGGCATTTTCGTCGCCTTTATCCGCAAGCGCCTGCACTTCCGTCCACTTCATGCCGAGCATGAGGACGTATTCGCGCACGTCTGCCTGCGCATTCGTCTGCGCCGCGCGCAGAGCCGACGATTCGACGGGTACATAGTAACCGTTTTGCAGCTCCGCTACAAAGTCGGGATTCATGTAATCTTCCGCCGGACGATACTTAAACATGCCGCCCGAAATGAAGCCCGTAACGTTTGTGCTTTCGACCTTGCCTTCGAACGTGCCGCCGGCAATGGATACGGAAAGATTGTCCTGATTGTCGGGCGTGACCGCAGGAGCATGCTCCTCGTCCACCTTTTCATAGAACGCATAGCCCTCTTCGTTGGTTGCGGTAAACGTGCCGCCCTCGATGCTGACGGAAACGCCCGTTCCCTCTTCCGCAAAGTAGCGGGAAACGCCGACCGCAACGCCCGCGAAACGGAACCCGTCGGACAGAGGCGATTCCATGAACGGATCGGTCGCTGTGACGGACACACCGTCGCCCTCGATCACGAGGCTGCCGGCGCGCATTTCCAGACCCGAGCAACCCGTGATTTGGGTATTGCCGGAAATCGTCAATTCGCCGACCTGCGGATGATAGATTGCAATGCTGTTCGTGCTTTCGATCGTGCCGCCGAGGATATCGATGTCGGTGCCGTGCAGCGTGCCGTTGCCGACGATCGCGTAAGCGCGTGCGGTGATCTTTGTATTATTGCCGGAAATCTTCAGATGGCTGTACGTTGCGGGGTCAGCAGCCGCGGCAGCTTCCCTGTCGGAACCGTATGTGCCTTCGATGAAGATCGCCGTGCAGACCGTACCCGTAAGGGTCGTAGGTTCGGCAACACAGGTAACGACGGAATCAATGATTTCCATATCGGAGCGCTGCCGCCATTCTCGATAACCGTAACATCGATCACCGAATTTTGCAGTTTGACGCTTGCGTCATACTCCGCGCGGACGGCAACGTCATGCGCTTCGATTGTAACGCCTTCGAGCAGAACTCCCTTCGCTCCGTTGACATAAACCGCAAAAACCGTATCCGCCGTTGCGGAAATCGTGCCGCCCGTGCCGCCCGTTACGGTTACATTATCCGCATCGATTCGGATACCGACCCCGCCTGCGACGTTGACGCTGAGCGCGTTGGAACCCAAATCGAGCGTGACCGCTTTGTCGATGACGAGTGTTTCGGAAAGCGTTGCGGGTTTCAGCAGCGCAACCATGTCGCCGTCTTCGGCGAACGTGAGCGCTTCGGCAAGCGTGGCAAAGTTGTAGACCGCTTCGCCGCGGGTGACCGTTGCAAGCGCATCCGCCTCTTCAACGCCGTATGTACCGTCGCCCACCGTGAGGGTGAATCCATCTTCCAGATACGCCGCGGGGACAGGCTCGGTAAACGTGCCGCCCGGTAGACGACGGGGTCTTCGTCGTCCGGGTCGGACGTATATTCGCGCGCAACAACCTTGCCGAGGAAAGTACCGCCACTTATTGTGGTGGTTCCCTTTGTATAGTTGTCAAGCCAAGTGTATGCTTCTACATTCTGCTCGAACACGGCGTCGCCGGAAATTTCCGCTTCGCCCCAGTTCTGCAGAGCCGTATTCGTACCCGTGCCGCCGAAGGTGCCGCCCGTAACCTCGAGGATGCCGTAGTAATCGTTTTTGATTGCCGCGACGCCGCCCATGAACGAGCCGCCGTTGATCGTAAGCGTGGGCGTTGCCCCTACAGCATTATTGTCGCCGCCGTTGCGTATCATGCTGGATAAAGTGCTCGGCGATTCCACGGTCACGCCTGCCTCGATCGTCATATTGCCCTTGTTGTTGTCGATGACGTAATGGTCTGCCGTGCGCGTATATTTGCCGCCGGCGAGAGTCATTTCTCCGTTATTGAGGATCACGGCCTTTCCTGCGGAAGTATTGGTCACTTCGCCGTTTTCGCCGCCGTCGATGATCGTCAGCGTGCCGCTGTTGGTGATGGTATGGCTGCCCGCCGTGTTGGAGAGCGTAAAGCCGTTCAGGTCGAGCGTGAGCACGCGGCCATCGGCGATCGTGATGCTCTGCTCGATAGCAGCGCCGAGGCGAACGACGGTAAAGGTGTTGTCTGCAAAGGTTTCATCCCCTGCGACCGCCGCCGCGAGCGCTTCGGGCGTATAGACCGTAACAACGATTTCGCCGTCCTTCTCCGTGTAGAAATATTCCGTATCTTCGGGGAGCGGATCATCCGCGCCGACCGCGGCAAAGCTGCCGTCGGAAAGCTGCGCGATGTTCACGTCGCTGCCCATATAGCTGCTCGTGACGCCCGGGTTTGTATCGCCGAGCATGGGGTTGCGCCCCACAAACGTGCCGCCGTTGATCGTAAGGTATGCCCCGCCGTCCGTATAGCTGTCCGAAATATTGACCGCCAGAGCGGGCGAAGAGCCGTCCTGAACGTATGCAAACGGTTTCTGGCACAGGTTTTTGAACACGCCGTCCTCGATCATCACGGTGCCGCCGCCGCCCGCATACACGCAGGATTCATACGCGGTATTGACGATGATCGTGCCGCCGTTGATGATAACCTGACTGCCGCTCGCCATTGCCGCGACAGGTACGAGGTAATCGTGCGCGTTCTGCGCGTCGATCGTACCGTTCGTGCCCGCCTCGATGGTGAGGATGCCGTTCGTTCCCGCACGCAGCGCGACGGAGTAGTCCGTGGAGAAGTCCTCATCCATGGTCAGCGTGTATTCGCCGAGGTCGAAAACAACGGACTTGTTTTCAATGACGATGCGCTCCGTGATTTCCGCATTGCAGAGCAGGGTGACCGTATCGCCGCCCTTTGCAGCTTTGAATGCCTCCGATAACTTTTCATACGTCTGCGTTTCTCCCGTGGCAGCCGTAACCTTGGCAACCGCAGTTTCCGCATGCACTTCCGCCGCAGCCAGGATAGCGGCGAACGCCAACGCAAGAAGCGCTAACAGCCATTTGCCTTTTGCTTTACCCATAACACCCTCCTGTTCTTTTTTCGCATAAGCGTGCCGCACTGTTGCGTACAGCATCCGTTTTTCCCCGTTCCAATGCAAAAACGCCGCATCTGTTCAGAATCCGGCAACAAAAACAACGGAATGGGTGCGCCTAATACGGATAAGCGCTCCGATCCTGCACTTCACGCGCGACAAACTTATCACGACAAATCTCACTATAAGTATACCCTCACAGCTCACCGTTTGTCAACTGGTTAAGCGAAAAAAAACAATAACGTTTGCATTTTTTTTCATTTTATTTTTAAATCAATCAAATATATTTGCGTTATTTTGCTTATAAATATCAAAAATCGCGACTTACGCACGCGTGCAGCGCCCGTTTTTTCACCGATACGCCGGGCGATTCCGACAAAGATTATGTCGCCCGCGTATAAAAGCGGCAACCGCGGCTGCCGCGCGGCTGTTTCCACTCCTTGCGCCGCCGCATGGTTCGCCTGCCGCGCAGAATATATACGTTTTTTCGTACGTTACAAAAAAACGGCACACCATGCGAAAGGGGCGCACCCGAAGGTGCGCCCCTTTCGTCATATCGGTAGGTTATTATAATGGAGTAATCGGACGAATTTCTGCGGCAACAGCGTTTGTGCAGTTTTCCGCAGAGATATTTATTAACTGTAGTTTACTCAATTATACCATCCCTTTCGCCCGATGTCAATTGAATTAACTATGGTTTACAAATTTTTTAAAATTTTTTTATTTGCCTATACGGTTTGCCGTGCCTTTGCTGCGAAAAAGCAAGACAAAATCCCCGCCGAAACGGCGGGGATTTTGACAATTCATCTTATTTATTGAGTTCGTCTTTGAGAGATTTCGCGGGTTTGAATGACGGCATTTTGCAAGCCGCAATTTCGATCTTTTCGCCCGTTGCGGGGTTGACGCCGCTCTTGGCGGCGCGATCCTTCGCCTCAAACGTTCCGAAGCCGACGATCTGGAGCTTGTCCCCGTTCGCCATCAGTTCTTTGACGTTCGACACGAAGGCGTCAAAAAATTTCTCCGCGTCTGCCTTTTTCAGCCCGGCGTCTTCCGCGAGCTTTGCGATAAATTCGCTTTTGTTCATGAACTTTCCTCCTTTAACATTCGCTTTTCAGCATCTGTATTGTACCATATGTCACAAAATAATGCAACCGTTTGCGTATTATTGTTTCATTTCCCTTTGCAGCGACTCGGCGATCTCCTTGCCGGCGCTGGTGCCGATGCGGTCGGCGCCCGCCTCGACCATCTCGCGGAATTTTTCCGCCGTGCGGATGCCGCCCGAGGCTTTGACGCGGCACTTGCCCTCTACCGTCTGTTTGAGCAGCTTTACGTCCTCCGCCTTGGCGCCCTCGCCGAAATAGCCGGTACTGGTTTTTACGAACGCCGCGCCCGCGTCGCGCGCGCAGAGAGCCGCGCGCACCATTTCGTCGCGCGTCAACAGAGAGGTTTCCAGAATCACTTTGACGGGGCTGCCCTTCGCCGCCTTGACGATCTGCTTGATTTCGCGGCGGACGTATGCGTAATTTCCGTTTTTGATGGCGGAAATGCAGGCGACCATGTCGATCTCGTCCGCGCCGTCGGCAATGGAGCGCTTGGTTTCGTACACCTTTGTTTCCGTCTTGTTTTCACCCATCGGAAAACCGACCACGCAGGCGATTTTGATATTGGGCGAGTTTTTCAGAAACTCGCAGCATGCGGCAACGTACACCGGCTGCACGCAGACGGAATAGAACCCGTATTCGCGCGCCTCGTCGCACAAGTTTTTGATATCGGTGCGAGTCGCCGTCTGTTTGAGCAGGGTGTGGTCGATCATGCGCAGAAGCCGCCGCATTTCCAACAATTTCTTTTGACGGCGGAATTCCTCGAACTCCGCGCGCTCGTCCGCCGAAATTTCCAGGCTGCCCTCCGGCAGCGCAGGTACCGGCTTTTCGGTATTTCCCTGCGCAAGCTCTGCATCTTCCCTCTTTTTTCCGAACCTGAACATCTTAGTCCTCCTCTCCGATATAGCTGTACACGAGCGGCTGCGGCTCGTACGTTTGCACAATTTCAAACGCGCCCCGCGCCGATGCGAGGGCGTCCTCTTCCCTTTTATTGTAATACACTTCCGCGACCGTCTCGCCCTCTTGCACGGGGTCGCCCGCGCGGCGCTTCAAGAGAATGGCGACCGAATGGTCGATTTCGTCCCCTTCCTTCTGCCTGCCGCCGCCCAAAGCGCAGCACGCCTTGCCCAGCGCGAGGGCGGAAATTTTCAGCCGACCGCTGCCCGGTGCGCGGATAACCTCGCAATGCTTTGCGAGCGGAAGCAGCGATTCGTCGTACACGGCGCGCACGTCGCCGCCCTGCGCTTCGACGATTTCGGCGAGTTTTTTGAGCGCCGCGCCCGAGGCGATTGACTCCTCCGCCCGCGCACGCGCCTCCGCTTCGGAAATCCCGAGCGCGAGCGAGGCGAGCTTTTCGCAGTGGAAGAGTGAGAGCTTTGCGAGATCGTTTTTCTTGCCCTTCAGCACAGCGACCGCCTCGCGCACTTCGGCGTTGCAGCCGATGCTGTCGCCGAGCGGAGAATCCATGCAGGTGACGGCGGCGCACATCTTTCTGCCCGCCTTTCTGCCGATGGACACCATCAGCCGCGCGAGCTTTTCCGCATCCGCGGGCGAATGCATGAAAGCGCCGTCGCCGTACTTCACGTCCAGCAAAATGACGTCCGCAAAGGACGCGAGCTTTTTACTCATCACCGACGAGGCGATGAGCGGAATGCTGTCTACGGTGGCGGTCACGTCGCGCACGGCGTACATGCGCTTGTCGGCGGGAACGGTGCTGTTCGTCTGCCCCGCGACGGCTCCGCCGATTTTTTCCACCTGCCGCTCGAACTGTTCGGCGGAGAGGTTGACGTTGAACCCCTTGAAGCTCTCCAATTTATCCAATGTGCCGCCCGTATGACCCAGTCCCCTGCCCGAATACTTTGCGCACCGCACGCCGAGGGCGCACAGCACGGGAACGAGCACGAGGGTCGTGGAATCGGATACGCCGCCCGTCGAATGCTTATCCGCGCAGATGCCCGTAAAGTTCGGGCGGGGCGCGACCTCGCCGCTGCGGGTCATCGCGTCGGTCAGAACAAAGCACTCCCCGTCCGTCATGCCGCGCAGGAGCACCGCCATACAGAAGGCGGCGATCTGCACATCCGAAACGCTCCCGTCCGCAATGCCGCGCACGAAAAAGCGGATCTGCTCCTCCGAAAGCGCCATGCCGCGCTTTTTCGCGTCGATGATATCGTATGCCGTCATTTCGCCAAAATCCTCCCCCTTGCGGCAAAAATTGCCCTCTTTTTTGTGCCCCGCCGTGATACTATACAGGAAATCCTGCGGAGAAGAACTGCAATGCCGTTCAACCTGTTATCGAGCGCCGTCGAGGGCGCCGCCTATCTGATTCTGCTGTTCGGGCTGTGTTTCGGCGCCGTCGTCGGCGTGAAACTCGTCAACCGCAAGCTGCGGGAAAGGGACGAAAAGCCCGAACCCGGCGGAGCGGAACCCGCCGAGCCTTCCAAACCGACCCGCGCCGCCCATACGCCGCGCCGTTCCAAAAAGAGGTCGGCGCGCACGCGCGCACAGAAAGTCTACTACATTTTAGAGCGCGCGGAAGAAGACAGGGCAGAAAAGGAGCGGGAAAAGGCAAAAACAAAATAACCGCCTCCCCTCCCGTCGTTTCCGGCCGCGCAGCGCGTGGAGAAATCTCTGTAATAAATCGTACTGTTTATCCTTTACAGCCCGCACCGAAAATGCGCTTACTCGTAACGCTTGACGTTATCTCCCTCTTCCCACAGCCGTTCCAGGTGGTAGAAGAGGCGGGATTCGTCATTGAAAATATGCACGATGACGTCGCCGTAGTCGACCACGCCCCAGCGCCCGTCGCGCACGCCTTCGGTGCGGCGGGGCTCGACGCCCTCTTTGGAGAACTTTTCCTCAAGGTTTTCGCACAGCGCCTTGACCTGCGTGGTGCTGCGCCCGCTCGCGATGACGAAATAATCGCACAGTACCGTCTTTTCGCGCACGTCGATCATAAGGATGTCCTCTGCCTTTTTGGAGGAGAGGAATTTGCAGATCTCTTCGGTAAATTGTTTGCTTTCCATCATTTGCTCCTGTTTTCTTTATAGTATTCGAACGCCCGCCCGGTGAGCGGATAGATAGTCTGTTTGCTCTTTTTCAGATGCTTCAGCTCGCATTTGAGGCTGTAAAACATACACTCGTCAAGATTTTCGTAATACAGCTTTCGCAGTTTTGCGATGCCGGGGAAATCCCTCCCCTCTTCGAGCATATCGGAGAGAAACACGACCTTTTCGAGCGTGCTCATGTTCGGTCTGCCCGAGGTATGGTAACGGATGGCGTTGAGCACGTCCTCGTTTTGAATGCCGAAGGTATGCTCTGCAAGGTATGCACCCGTGTATTGATGCAGAACGGGTGCCGGCACCTCCTCTGCGAGAGAAAATCCCGCGAGTTCGGGCGCAGTCAGTTCCAGATTTTTCGCCGCGTCGTGCAGACCGCACGCCTGAATGACGTCGTGCTCGTTCAGCTTATATTTCGCGGCGACGCCCGCCGCCATCAGCGCCACGCGCACCGAATGCTTTCGCCGCGCGGGTTTCATATAGCGCAGCGCCGCCTTGACATGTTCGACGCGGTACAGCTCGCGCGCTTCGATATACTCGATGACGTCTGCGAGGAGATACGGTTTTACGTCTTCGCCGAAGGCGCACAGCACGCGCGCCTTGGTGGAGGAAACGTTCCTGCCCCAATATTCGAGAAGCTGAAACCGCTTGCGGAATTTCGCGAAAAAGCGAATCTGTTCGGCGCGGACGTTCAGCTCCTCCCCCTCGCGGCGGCAGGCGACCAGTTCGCACTGCCCGAGGATCTGTTCGGGTTCGCGCCAGGAATAGAAATCTTTGAGCATATCCGCCCCGACGAGGAGATAAAACTGCGCGTCGGGGTATTTTCCGCGGAAATATTCGATTGTGCGGCAGGTGTAGCTTGTGCCGCCCGCATTGAGTTCGTAGGCGCTCACTTCACAGCCCCGGATTCCCGCAAAGGCGAGCTTTGCCATGTTCAGCCGATCCTGCGCGGGCGCCATGTTCCTGCCCTGCTTGTGCGGCGGCACAAACGCCGGCACGACAATGATTTTATCTGTTCCCAACTTTTCCGCCGCGGCGCGCACCAGATTGACGTGCTCCGCATGGACGGGGTCGAACGACCCGCCGAATATCGCGATCTTCATGTTCCGCTCCGTTTCCCAAAGCGCGGCACGGCAGCACCGCCCGGTTCCGCCTTGGTATTGTATGGTTCATCGGGCGGGTTTTTATACCCGTTTTTCCCAGAAAATGCCTTTTTTGAAAACGCCCGCCCGCGAATCCGCGCCGTACGCTCCGTTATAGTATATCACAACTTTCCCCCTCGCGCAACGTTTAAAAATGAGAAAAATCGGATAAAATCCGTATACCCGCCCGATGCGCCGTACATATCCTGTTCCTCCCGGCGCTTTGCCGCGGAGGGGGCGGCGCAAATTTTACACGGCGGGACGCGGATTTCCATGAAACGTTTTGACCTTCCGCTCTGGTCGGACACGGTTTTCGTGTTTTCGGCTGCATTCCTGCTCTTTTTCTGCATATTCCGCTTTTACCTGAACGGGCTTTGGGCGGCGGCGCTGTGCGCCTTTGCGGCGGGCGGCGCGGCAGGCGTCCTCTTCTTTTTCTTTCTCCGCGCAAGGCGGAAGAAAAAACATACGAGCGAGGGAGAGAAGGCGGAAATCGGGAAACTCGCCTTTCACCTGGCGATGGACTCCCCCGAACACAACGCCGAACTCATCGCCAAATGCCTGACCCTCGAGCATGAGCGCGCGGAGGGAACCGAAAACGCCCCTCCGCAAAATGCGGGCGGGGCGTGCGCGAGCGAACCGCAAAAAGCCGGAGGCGGCGCAGATACCGCGGCAGAAGTCCCCGAACCGTTCGCGCACATCCGCGGCGGGCGAATCGACACGGAAAACGGGAGCACCTACCTCAAATTCCAGTTCGAAGCGGTGACGGCGGACGAGCTTTCGCCCGTCATCCGCGCGGAGGGGGAACAAAAAACGGTGCTCGGCGCGTCATTCACCGACGAGGCGCAAAAGCTCGCCGCTGCCTTCGGCGTAACGCTTAAGGATGCGGCGGAAGTGTATACCCTCGTAAAAGAAAGCGGCTGCATGCCCGAAGCGCTCATCTCCCCTCCCGAACAAAAGCGGGGATTCCACGCGAAGCTCGCCTTCCGCGTACGGCGGAGCGCATGGCGCGGCTACCTCTTTTCGGGCACGTTTCTGCTGCTGTTTTCCCTCTTCACCGTCTTTCCCGTCTATTACGTCGTATCGGGCGGGGTCTTGCTCGCGATCGCCGCCGCGGTGCGCTTTTTCGGAAAAAAGGACTGAAAAAACACAACCGTTCTTGTTTGTATAAAGTGGGGCATAAAAAAGTAAAAAGCCATAAAAGGGAAAGGGAAAAGAAATCTTTTCCCTTTCCCTTTTCGTTTCATTCCAAAATACAGCATACGCGGCATTTTTAATAACGATCTTCTATACCTCCAAAATCTTCGCCTGTGTTTTGCCCAAAAGTTTCACCTTCAAATGCGCAATCCTTTACAGAATCTTTACCATTGATATAACCTGCTATACCGCCGGCATTTTTTACCGCCGTAATACTTCCGTTTGCCTCACAATCGACCATAGCCAAACGATATTTATCCAAGCTCGGCGGACATCCGCAATATCCAGCAATCCCACCAGCACCAGTGCTTCTTGATTTCATTGCATAATCCTGCAAGTTTTCTTTCGTCACGACCGAACCGGAAAATGTACAATTTTCAACATACCCCCAATGCAAAGAAGCTACAATTCCGCCGGCATTACCAACCGCCATAATGTTCCCCGACACTGAGCAATCTTTAATATAGGAATCAAGAACAGAGCTGGCAACTCCTCCCGCGCTAGAAAACAATTTTCCTTGAAAATCGCTGACATCGATATTTACATTTTCAAGACGAAGCCCGAAAATAAAGGCGTTTTGAATACTGCCGAACAAACCTCCCGCGCAGCCGCCGAACGGCCCGTGAAATACATTATCCGAAGAACGGATTGTCAAATTTTTAATTTTATAGCCATGCGGATTGATCAACATCCCGACAAACTGATTTCCATCCGGAAAATTTCCGACAGGCTCCCAATCCATTCCCGCCAAATCGATATCCGATCGTAAAATGTATCTGCCGTCCAAAGTCATATTCTGTAATTCACTCGCCGTAGACACGGAAGTAAAATCCTGTTCGTCATAAGAATATAAAGTTCCGAGCGAACACACATACCTTGTTTGCTGGGACGGTACATACAAGCTTACATCTAAAGAAGAAATGCCTGTTCCCCTTGCAGTAATTGTTTCCCCTTTAACTGTATAATTTTTATCTTCCCCACCTTCAATCACATACTTATCGATATCTAAACCGCTATCGGCAAAAATCTCTTTTAAATCAAAGGTATAGGAGCTTCCGGATTCCAATGCATATTTTTGTTCCGTATAATAATCGACATCATTAGAAACATTCGTATATTTATTCTTACATCCTACTAAAAACAAAGAACAAAAAACTACTGCCGCAAGAACAATCCCCCAAAAACACTTTAAAGAAAAATAAGTCTTCCTTTGATTAGAACGCATTTGCCTATCCCCTTTTTTATTGTAATTATTATTATATTTTATCTGTTATTTCTTCACTATAAACCAAATATGTTAATCTCTTAATTTGAATATAACACAATAATTCACCTTTGTCAATATAATTTTTTATTCAAGGCTTATTAAAAGTATGAACGGATTTTGACCGTTCTCCCCGCATTTGAGAGAAATCCAAGGTTATCGGAGCGATTTCCATCCCCCGAAGGTTGCAAAAGTTCTCCGAATCGGATAGAATAGAGGCATCAACGCGGCAAACGCACTATAACAACAGGCGACAATTCGCGCCGAAACTTCGGCGGCGCGCTCTTTATTTACAATTAACGCCTGTTACGGTCGCGCGCCCGTCCTTTTATCAACCCGGCGTTATAGAATCCCCGCGGGCAGAAGCGGCAGCACGAGCGCGATGATATACAGCGCCCATGCGCCTATTTTACTCCTCCTGATGAGAAAATCGCTCGGCTCGCCGTCGCAGGGATTTTTTTCGTTCAGTTCGGCGTGCCACTGGTTTTGCCACTTGCACAAGCTGTAACAAAAATAAATCATCGGCACGGAAATCACCATAAACGGAACGTATAGCCCGAGCATAAAATAATTACCTTTGACGATGATGACCGCCGCGCCGAGAACCGCTACGGCGATCTGGCAAATTAAAAAAATACGGTCTCTCTTATATTTTTCGTCCATTACTCCAAATCCCCCTCGACTGACAGTACTTCAAAACCTCGGTCAAGCGCTATTTCGGAAATATGTATCGGCTCTCCCGCCGTTCCGCCCTCGGACAATACCGCAGCAGCAACTGTTACCGTTTCGGAAAACTCATTCCCGCGAAAGCTCCAAAACGTCACCCGCACCGTTATGCGCAAATTGGTCATCACCTCTTTCGCCGTAACGCGCACGATGTATTCGTCGGGGTTGAAACTTTCCGCCGCAACGATGTCGATCTCGACAAAATCGCCATAATTTTCCATCGTCAGTTCGCGCGGCCGCGATACCCACCCCGCAAACTGCACCGCCAGCATTATGACGGCAACGACGGTAAAAACGGCAAACAGCATATACCCGAATTTGCGCTCGCCGCTCGAATAGCCGTTGCAGCCGCCGCCAATCCCGGCATCCTCGCTTGCAGGGCTGTCGGAATAGCAGCTTTTTTCTTGCAATATTTCGCAAAAGCTCGCCTGCCGCGCATTCTCTTGCGGCGCGGAGGGTTCCTCTTCGCCGTTTCGCGGTCTGCCGCATTCGAAGCTGCGCGAATTTTCCTCTTCCGAGCCTTGCTCCCGCACTTCGGGCGCATCGCTTGCGCCGATTTCGGCTCCGCTTTGCGTTTCTTCCGCCTCCGGAATTTCCTGCATATCCGCAGCGTCCGCACTGTCTCCGCCCCGCAGAATATCCTCGACGGGAATATCCAGCACTTCGGACAGGCGCAGCAAATACTCCGAATCGGGCAGCGCGCCCGATTCCCACCGCCACACCTCCGCCTCGGAAACGCCCAGCTTTTGCGCAAGCGCGGAAACGGAAAGTCCTTTTTTTGTTCGCTTATCGAATAAAAATTCCCCTCTTTTCATGTTTCCCTCCCCTAATAAAAGGCGAGCCAAAATTTGCATAAACAATATAGTGCCGAATTGCAATAAATTCGTCTATAATCAGGCGACAGGAATAAAAATTTTTAAAAAGCGCGTCAAAATTGGATATGTTCGAAATTTTTGCGGGAAGAGCGGCGATACAAAATGACCTTGCGCCCGATGACCGCCACGCACTCCGCCATTAACTTTTCGGCAAGCTCTGCCCCCAAGGACTTCGCATCGTCCTCGGCGTTGGTGAGCACGTTGATTTTGATGATCTCGCGCGCTTCGAGCGCATCGGAGAGGGAGCGGATCATATTTTCATTGATGCCGCCCTTCCCCAGCTGTGCCACGGGCTGAATATTCGCCGCGATGCTCTTTAAATTGCTTCTCTGTTTGCTTGTCAGCATATTGTACTCCGAATAAAAAAATTTTTCTGTTCTCGCATTTCTCGCCGAGCTGAAGGTGCGCGAGGCTTTCACTTGCTTGCAATGGTAAAAACGAGCGCACCGCAATCGCCTTTGGCGATTATATGTTACGGCTCTCTTATTTTTGAATCGCCGCATTCACTCTTTCCGCATATGCCTTTCGGCATATTGGGGGGCAAAAACGAAAATTGCGATTTCCGTTTTTGCGAATAATTGTTTCGGCTCACGAAAACCTCGGCGAGCTGTCGCCTGCGGTTTTCCGTGATTGGAGGGCGACACCGCCGTTCAAACGCTTTCGCGTTTTCTGCGGCTTAGGGCTCTCATAATTATTTATGGGCGCAAATTCACCCTCTTCTCAAAAGCCGTAAGTATGCGGCAAATTGAGTGCGCTTTTTGAGAAACGTGGTTCTCAAACGCGCAAAATATTATTAAATAATTACTCGCGCAAGCAGAATCACTATTTTGATAATTTCTCGCAAGAGCAAAAATCGCACTTTTTGCTCTTGCACTCAATTTGGCAATACCTTGCCTTACAGAAAGGGTGAAACACAATAACCAATGGCGCGTGGCAAAACGACGCTTTTGCCTAAGCGCACCCAATTTGTCGCACACTTGCGACCTGAGCGGGTGAAGTTGCGCGATTTTATTATATGTGTGCCCTTAAAGCATCGCGCAACGAGGGCAGAGCCCTCAAACTCTCGACTTTTTGTTTCATCAGCTTGAAACAAAAAGTGAGAACTAATTTTTGAACGCAAACTCCACGCCCCCGACGACGACGGTATCGTCCTCGGCGACGCCCCTCTCGCGCAGCGCCTTGATGACGCCCTTGTCCTTCAACACCTTTTGGAAATACGCCATCGAATCGGGGTCGTTTAAAACAACGTTGCGCTCGAGCATATCCACAAGCCCGCCCGTGACGTACCAGACGTTTTCCTCTTCGTCCTTATCGATGAAAAACTCGCTGACATCCGCGCGCTCGTACTCGAACTCGTCCGCGGGGACGGGTTCGGCGGGCGGCAGGGTGTCCAGCACCTCGAAGATGCCCTCGATGAGTTCGCGCGTGCCTTCGCCCGTGACGGCGGTGATGGGGAACAGCTTATACTTGCCGCGGCACTTCTTTTTGAACGCCTTTAAATTTTCCTCGGCGCCGTAAATGTCGCACTTGTTGAGCGCGACCAACTGCGGGAGCGAAGCGAGCTTTTCGCTGTACTCTTTCAGCTCCGCGTTGATTTTTTTGAAGTCCTCCCACGGGTCGCGCCCCTCGACGCCCGAAATATCGACGACGTGTACGAGCATGCGCGTGCGCTCGATGTGGCGCAGGAAATCGTGCCCCAGCCCCGCGCCCTCCGCCGCGCCCTCGATGAGCCCGGGGATATCCGCCGCCACAAAAGATTTATCGTAATATTTCACAACCCCCAGGTTGGGCGAAAGGGTGGTAAAATGGTAATTCGCGATCTTCGGCTTTGCGGCGCTGATTTTGGATAAGAGTGTGCTCTTGCCCACGTTGGGGAACCCAATCAGTCCCACGTCCGCAATCACCTTCAATTCCAGAATAAGGGTGTGAACCTGCGTCTTTTCCCCCTTCTGCGCGAAGTGGGGCGCGTGCCGCCGCGCAGTGGTAAAGCGCACGTTGCCCTTGCCGCCCCTGCCGCCGCGCGCGAGCAATATCTTTTCACCGTCCGTATACACGTCGCACAGAATTTTGCCCGTCTCCGCGTCGCGCACGAGGGTGCCGAGGGGCACGGAAAAGACGACGTCCTCCCCGCCCTTGCCGAAACAGTTGTTCGTGCCGCCCCGCTCGCCGTTGCCCGCGGCGAACTTGGCTCCGAAGCGGTAATCGGTCAGATCGCCCTTGTCCTTGTCGCCGACGACGTACACGTCGCCGCCCTTGCCGCCGTCGCCGCCGTCCGGCCCGCCGTTGGCAAACCCCTTGAAACTCTTGAAGGAGTTCATCCCGTCGCCGCCGTCGCCCGACTTGATGGTAACCTTTACTTTATCCGTAAACAATGAAGCCATAGCTTGTCCTCTTTGCATGCGCGCCGCCTGCCCTTTCTTCCTGCAAACCCGCGCGTTTATCTCCTTTTTTTGCCCGTATTACCCTTATTTTGCGCTCGTTTCGCCCTCTTTATGATAATCGCAAACTTCCGTCAAAGGGCAATGCGCACAATCGGGCTTCTGCGAATGGCACACCTGCCGCCCGTGGTAGATGAGCCAATGGTGCGCCTTCGACCAATCCTCCTGCGGAATGGATTGTTTGAGCTGTTCCTCTGTTTTGAGCGGATCCTTCGCGTGCGCTAACCCCAAGCGGTTGCTCACGCGGAAAACGTGCGTATCCACGGCGATGGCGTCCTTATCGAACCACACGGAGGAAACGACGTTCGCCGTCTTCTGCCCCACGCCCGCGAGCGACTTCAGGTCTGAAAAGCTCTCGGGCACCCTGCCGCCGAACTTGTCCACGATGTCGCGCGAGGCGGAGAGGATGTGCGCCGCCTTGCTGCGGTATAACCCGCAGGAAAATATGTACTTTTCCAGCTCCTCCTGCGAGAGGGTGAGCATGCTTTCGGGCGTGTTATGCTCCTTGAACAGCTCCGCCGTTACGACGTTCACGCGCGCGTCGGTGCACTGCGCGGACAAAATGACCGCCACCAGAAGTTCGTACGCGGTGTTGTAATGCAGCGCGGGCCGCGCGCCCGCATACCGTTCGCTCAAAATTTTGAGCGCCTCTATTCTCGCCTGTTCGTCCATGCCGCTATTGTACCATAAAAACGGCGCTTTTTCAATGATTTTTCGCGTTCGCGCGCGAGAAAACTGCGCCCGCGCAAAATACAAGCCGAACTTATCCTCGCTTTTCAGCCGATGCGCCGCACCGAAACGCCGCCGTAGCCCGCGCGGACGCGGAAAAACCCGACGAACGCGCCGTACTGCCCGCCCGCGAGCGCGCGGCGGGCGCGGGGCAGGTCGAACTCGCCGATGCGCGCGGAGATGCCGCAGCCGACGTTCGCCTCCTTCGGGGTGGAAACGGCGCTCGCCCGGGAGCGGAAAACCGCCAGAATCATATCCATAACGCTCCTCCTTCGTTGCGCCGCGAGGGCAAAATATCCCCGTTGCGGCATATATTACAGTATATGAATTGCGGCGGGCTTTTGCCCTCCGTTTGCGGGAGGTAGATTATGATTTATTTCGACAATGCCGCCACGGGCGGGCGCAAGCCGAGCGGCGTTCTGCGCGCGG